>NZ_JAQFUL010000063.1:0-30749 GCF_027716265.1 Bacillus cereus group sp. Bc031 | reverse complement strand
CTAGCTAGCTTTTTAGAAAGAATAACGTTTTTTGTCACTTGGGGGTAGTGAAAATTCTTAAGTTGATGGGCATGGGTAATGCTGTACCAACTGAGAAATATGAACTTGAAGAACCTACAGAGAAAAATAAAAACACCCTAAAGGTTCATTTCAAACAATCAATTAATTCACCTTACTATATTATCTTTAAAACAAGCCTTGATGGTGAACTTATCCAAGGCACCTACAAAAACGAGGCAGAGTTAAAAGATGGCTCTAAAATTGTAAACACTCTTAAAGGTGATGCTCAAGTAAATAAAGGTGGCAGCTTCGTTACTAAAAAAGCTGTGCAAGATGACAACTATATTAATTGGAGTATTGCAATTAATGAAAGCCAATCGACCATTGCAGACGCAGTTGTAACAGACGATCCAACAGACAATCAAGTACTTGTGGAAGATTCATTCCACTTATATCCTACAACTGTCGATTACTATGGAAATGTAACAAAAGATACAGCAAATGAATTAAAACAAGGAACAGACTATAAACTCAAAATAACAACAGACAATAATACCGGAAAGCAACATTTTGAAATTGCTTTCTTGAAGAAAATTGATCGAGCTTATATTTTAGAATATCGCTCACTTATTAATGCAGACGATAAAGAAAAAGTGAGTAATAAAGCAAAAATCGCTGGCAATCAGTTAACAGTTAAGAACACAGAAACTACTGAAACGATTGAAGTGAGAATGTCTTCGGGTTCAGGCGGAGGATCTGCTACTAAAGGTCGTGGAAACCTTGAAATTATAAAGGTAGATAACGACAATAAGAACACTCTATTAACTGGGGCAGAATTTACTTTATACGATCGTACAGGTAAAACTGTTATCCGTAAAATTACAACAGATAAAGACGGTATCGCTAAATTTAATAACTTAAAACGCGATAAATATTTATTAAAAGAAACAAAGGCTCCTGAAGGCTATGTAATTAGCTGGGATTTAAAACAAGGGAAAATTGTTGAACTTGGTACACAAGAGACTACAACATATAAACTTGCAAATAAGAAGTTTGTCGGGAAAGTAGTTTTAACAAAGTCTGATGACCTGAACAAAAACGTAACACTGCAAGGTGCCGTTTTCACACTACTTGATAAAGATAAAAAAATAATTTCAGAACACGAAAAATTAACAACAAATAACAAAGGACAAATTACTGTAGATCATTTAAAACCAGGAACTTACTACTTACAAGAAACAAAGGCTCCTGAGCATTATAAATTAGATGATCGACTAATTGAGGTTAAAATCGCGGAAGATCAAACAACAGTAATAAACCGCACTGCAACAAACAGCTTGATTCCAGGTTCGGCCATTTTAACAAAAGTCGATAAAGATGGAAAAACTTTAGCAGGTGCGGAGTTCAGTGTACGAGATCGACATAACAATGTAATTCGTGGATATGAAAAATGAACGACAAATAATAAAGGACAAATTGAAGCAAAAGATTTACGCCCTGGAGACTATCAATTTGTCGAAGAAAAAGCTCCTAAAGATTATGACATAGATAAAAACCAATTGAGTTTACAATTGTAAAAAGTCAAAAGAAAGCAGTGACTGTTACTGCGACAAATCACCTCATTAAAGGTGGCGTCACTTTAACAAAAACTGATGATATCGATGGTACAGCTCTTGCAGGTGCTGTATTTAAAATTGTCGATGCTAATGATGAAAAGAAAGTCATTCGCGAAAATGTAACAACTGGTGCGGATGGTAAAGTAACTGTTAAAGACTTAGAGCCTGGTACGTATAAATTTATTGAAACAGCTGCTCCTGAACATTACGTTTTACGAGCAGAACCTATTGAATTTACAATCGATAGAAGTCAGAAAGAAACTCTACTTGTGAAAGCTGAAAATGCTTTAAAACCAGGAGATGTTGAATTAACGAAAGTTGATGATATCGATGGTACAGCTCTTGAAGGTGCTGTATTTAAAATTGTTGATGCTAATGATGAAAAGAAAGTCATTCGCGAAAATATAAAAACTGGTGCAGATGGTAAAGCTATCGCTACCGGCTTACGCCCTGGCGATTATAAATTTATCGAAGTGACAGCACCGAAGTATTACGATAAAAATACAAATCCGATTAAATTTACGATCACAGAAAGTCAAACGACGTCGGCTACTGTTACTGCTAAAAACAGCTTAACAAAAGGCGGTATTGAATTAACAAAAGTGAATGCTGCAGATGAAAAGGAAACACTTGAAGGTGCTGTATTTAAAATTGTTAATAGAGATACAAATGAAGATGTTCGTGCGGAACTTGTTACGAATAGTGAAGGAAAGTTAGTTGTAGACGACTTACGTCCTGGTAACTATAAACTTATCGAAACAAAGGCCCCAACTTATTACGATGTAAATGTAGAACCTATTGAATTTACAATCGAAAAAGGACAACAAAAACTTCTTCCACTTACATTTAAAAATAGTTTAACGAAAAGAAAAGTTAAACTTATTAAAGAAGATGATGTGGAAAGTAGTATCGCTCTTGCCGGCGCAGTGTTCACATTACAAGACGCAACTGGCAAAGAAATTGCGAAAGATTTAAAAACAAATGATTACGGAGTACTAGTTATTCCTGATTTAGCACCAGGAGATTATCAATTTATTGAAACATCAGCTCCTGAACATTATAAATTAGATCAAACACCTATTAAGTTCACAATTAAAAAAGGTAGCAAGGATGATCTTCCAGTCCCTGTCACTGTAACAAATAGTTTACTTACAGGTGGCGTTACTTTAACAAAGGTTGATGACGTTGATGGGGCTACTCTTGAAGGTGCAGAATTTATCATTGCTGATGCTCATGATACGAAAAAGGTAGTTCGCAAAGGATTAACTACCGATGAACATGGTAAAGTTTCTGCTTCTGATTTACGTCCAGGTGACTATCAATTTATTGAAGTAAAAGCTCCAAAAGACTATGACTTAAGACAAGATCCTATTCCGTTCACTATCGGAAAAAGTCAAAAAGAAAATATTAGCGTTACCGCTACTAACAGCTTAACGAAGGGTGGCATCATTTTAACCAAAATCGACGACATCGATCGTACAATGCTGAAAGGTGCAATCTTTAAAGTTGTTGATATGAATGGTAACGAAGTTCGCACAAACCTTGTTACAGATGACGATGGTGAAATTTCTGTTTCCAATTTACGTCCGGGTGACTATCAGTTTATTGAAACAGCTGCTCCTGAACATTATGTGTTAGATGAGAAACCGATTCCATTTACAATTGAAAGAAGTCAAACAGAGAAAATTACTGTTACAGGTAAAAATACGTTAAAAAAAGGTAGCGTTGAATTAACAAAAATTGACGATATTGATACTGATACGAAGCTCTCTAATGCTGTATTTAATTTATTAGATGCAGACGGAGAGATAGTTGAAGAAGGCTTAAAAACAAATGATGAGGGAAAAATTGTTGTTGAAAATCTACGTCCTGGCACGTATCAATTCGTTGAGACAATAGCTCCTGAACATTACGATTTAAATAAAAAACCGATCAAATTTACAATTAAGAAAAGCCAAACTGAAACTCTTCATATTACGGCTAAAAACGCTCTAACAAAAGGTGGCGTTGAACTTTCTAAAGTAGATGACATCGATGATACTAAACTTGAAGGTGCAGTATTTAACATTGTTGATATGAACGGTACTGTAATTCATAAAGATCTTGTTACAAATAATAAAGGAAAAAATCGAAATCGATGACCTACGTCCGGGTGATTATCAATTCATCGAAACGAAAGCTCCTAAGCATTACGTTTTAGATGAAACGCCAATCCATTTCACTATTGAAAAAGGACAGAAGAAAACTATTTCTTTAACTGCTAAAAATAGCTTACAACAAAGTAGTATTGAACTACTTAAAGTAGATGATCTAAACGATCAAATGAAACTTTCTGATGCGGTATTTAATTTACTAGACCAAAACGGAAAAGTGCTTAAAACAGATTTAAAAACAAATAATGTAGGAAAGATCGTTGTTGAAAATTTACGTCCTGGTACGTATCAATTTGTCGAAACAACCGCTCCGAAACATTATGATTTAGACAAAAAACCAATTGTAGTTACAGTTGAAAAAAGCCAAAAAGATATTGCTACTGTTACTATGAAAAATAGTTTAACTAAAGGTGGAGTTGAACTTTCTAAAGTCGATGACGTCGATGGTACTACTCTTGAAGGTGCGGTATTTAACATTGTTGATATGAAGGGTACTGTAATTCGCAAGAGTCTTACTACCAATTCACAAGGTAAAATTAGCGTTCCTGACCTACGTCCGGGTGATTATCAATTCATCGAGACAAAGGCTCCGAAACATTACGATTTAAATAAAGAACCAATTCCTTTCACTATCGAAAAAGGACAAGCCGAACCGATTTCTGTTACTGCTAAAAATAGTTTAACTAAAGGTGCGGTAGAACTTTCTAAAATGGATGATATCGACGGTACAGCTCTTGAAGGTGCGGTATTTAACATTGTTGATATGAACGGCAATGACGTTCGCACTGGCATTACGACAGATGCGAAAGGGAAAGTTTCTATTCCTGATTTACATCCTGGAGACTATCAATTTATTGAAACAACAGCTCCTAAGCACTATAAACTAGATGCTACACCAATTAAATTTACAATTGAGAAAAGCCAAGCAGAGAAGTTACAAGTCACTGCTAAGAACAGCTTAATTGAAGGTGCGGTAGAGTTAATTAAAGTGGATGATATAAATCCAGATACAAAACTTTCTGATGCAGTATTTAACATCATTGATGCGAAAGGTAAAATTGTTCGCACAAATTTAACTACTGATAAAGACGGGAAAGTTTCTGCTTCTAATTTAAGACCAGGAGATTATCAATTCGTGGAAACGAAAGCTCCGAAACATTATGATTTAAATAAAACACCTATTCCTTTCATTATCGAGAAAAGCCAAACAACTCACGTTTCTGTTACTGCTAAAAATGGCTTAACTAAGGGTGGCGTTGAATTAACGAAAGTTGACTCTTTAGATGCGAAAGAAACGCTAGAAGGTGCGGTATTTAAAATTACTGATATGAACGGTAATGATATTCGTACGAATTTAGTTACCAATAAAGACGGAAAAATCATCGCTAAAGACTTACAACCTGGAGACTATCAATTTATTGAAACGAAAGCTCCGAAACATTATGACTTAAATGAAGATCCGATTAAGTTCACAATTGAAAGAAGTCAAACAAAACATGTCTTCGTTACAGCTACTAACAGCTTAACGAAAGGTAGTGTGGAGTTAATTAAAGTGGATGATGTTGAAGAAAACACAACACTCGAGGGTGCGGTATTTAAAATTGTTGATAAGGATGGACACGACGTCCGTACTGATTTAACTACTGATAAAAACGGTCATTTAGTTGTGGATGAATTACCACCAGGAGACTATGAGTTTATCGAAACAAAAGCTCCTACTCATTATGACTTAAACGAAACACCTATTAAGTTCACAGTTAAAAAAGGACAAGAAAAAATTGCTTCTGTTACTGCTAAGAATAGCTTAACGAAGGGCGCTGTGGAATTAACGAAAGTTGATGACGTCGACGGCTCTACTCTTGAAGGAGCTATCTTTAAAATCGTTGATATGAACGGCAATGACGTTCGCACTAATTTAACTACTGATAAAGATGGCAAGATTTCTGTTTCTGATTTACGTCCGGGAGACTATCAATTCATTGAAACAAAGGCTCCTACTCACTACGACTTAAATCAAACTCCTATCAACTTTATCGTTGAAAAGAGTCAAACCGCTACTGCTTCTGTTACTGCTAAGAATAGCTTAACAAAAGGTGCTGTAGAATTAACGAAAGTTGATGACGTCGACGGCGCTACCCTTGAAGGCGCAGTATTTAAAATCATTGATATGAATGGCAATGACGTTCGTTCTGATTTAACTACTAATAAAGATGGCAAGATTTCTGTTTCTGATTTACGTCCGGGAGACTATCAGTTTATTGAAACAAAGGCTCCTACTCACTACGACTTAAATCAAAACCCTATCAACTTTACTGTTGAAAAGAGTCAAACCACTACTGCTTCTGTTACCGCTAAGAATAGCTTAACGAAGGGCGCTGTGGAATTAACGAAAGTCGATGACATCGACGGCTCTACTCTTGAAGGAGCTATCTTTAAAATCGTTGATATGAACGGCAATGACGTTCGTTCTGATTTAACTACTAATAAAGATGGCAAGATTTCTGTTTCTGATTTACGTCCAGGAGACTATCAGTTTATTGAAACGAAAGCTCCTACTGGATACGATTTAAACGCTAAGCCAATTCCTTTCACTATTACGAAAGGACAATCTCATGTTACTTCTGTGACTGCTTTAAATAGTTTAACTACAGGTTCAATGGAGTTAACTAAAGTTGATATGGATCACAATGGAACACTTGATGGTGCCATTTTCAATATTTTAAATCAAGATGGAAAAGTAGTACGGGAAGGTTTAAAAACAGATGGGCATGGTAAATTAATCATAAATGATTTGAAACCTGGTAATTATCAACTAGTGGAAACAAAAGCTCCTGAAGGCTATCAATTAGATGCATTACCAATAAGCTTTACAATTGAAAAAGCCCAAGCTGCACCACTACAAATTACAGTTTCAAATAAAAAGATTGAATCTTCATCAGGTGGAGATAATGAATCAATTACTCCTCCGAATAAAGAAGAGAAACCAGGTAAGGAAACTTCCGAAGAACTAGAAAAAGAGAATCCTGAAACACCTGGTACAGAAACTTCTGAAGAACTAGAAAAAGGAAATCCTGAAGCACACGGTAAAGGAACTTCCGAAGAACTAGAAAAAGGTAACCCTGAAACACAAATAAACAAACAGCAAGATGACCGAAATACGGGTAAAGAACTTCCAAATACAGGTCACAAAAAAGATTCTACTCAAACAGTAGGTATCTTACTTCTACTAGCTGGTTTGTTAAGTATTTTAGCTACAAAACGAAAAAAATATTATTAATAGTTTTTCACACCCAATCAAGTGAACATTTGATTGGGTGTTTTTTTATACAAAAAAGGACGATACATAGAGTATCGTCCTTTTAACGGGGTGAGGCTGTCCAAAAGTACGGAAAACCTTTGAACAGCCTCGTATTTTCATATGGATGCCTTACATATATCACTGATGATAATTATGAAATGCGGAAACATATTTATCATCACATGATTCAAACACGAGAAAAGAAACCCTACAGTGGATTCTTTTCTCTACATAATCTAAAGTTTGGGTACACTAGATTCATGCAATGTAGGAGCTTTCCAAATAGAAAGCGAACCTTCGTTTAAAATGATAGCATACATATCTCCGTCAAAAATATGCAAATGTGCATATAGCGTTTTTTATTTCTCAATGTCAGAATATTGAAAAATAATAAAGGTAAGGGTAAAATGAAGTCGTTATCCGTCTTCTTTTGTCAGTCAGAGAGAATAGAAGAATAGGAGAGGAAAAAATGAAAAAATCTTTGAAACAAAAAATAGTAAGCTCTTTGCTTGCTGTATCACTCGCTGTTAGCTTAGCTCCGATTGGACAAGCCAAAGCTGATTCCACTTCAGAAATCACACAGACTTCATCTATTACAAAACAAGTTGATGCAAGCCGCGCTATCGAACACATCCGTTTCTTATCCGAAACAATTGGCCCTCGCCCCGGTGGAACAAAATCAGAGGAATGGGCTTCTCGCTACGTTGGTATGCAGCTTAAATCAATGGGCTATGAAGTAGAATATCAACCATTCCAAGTGCCGGATCAATACGTTGGATTTATTGAATCACCATTATCCACAAAGCGTAATTGGCAAGCTGGTGCTGCTCCTAACGCACTAATTTCTACAGAGGCTGTTACGGCTCCTCTTATCTTTGTTCAAGGTGGGACAAAATTAGAGGATATCCCAAATGAAGTAAATGGAAAAATTGTTCTATTCGAAAGAGGAACAACAGTAGCTGACTATAATAAACAAGTTGAAAATGCCGTTAGCAAAGGAGCAAAAGGTGTTCTTTTATACAGTTTAATTGGTGGACGTGGAAACTACGGACAAACTTTCAATCCCCGCCTAACGAAAAAGCAATCTATCCCTGTCTTTGGTCTTGCTTATGCGCAAGGAAATGCATTTAAAGAAGAAATCGCTAAAAAAGGGACAACAATTCTTTCCCTAAAAGCGAGACATGAATCTAATTTATCGTCATTAAACGTCATTGCTAAAAAGAAGCCAAAAAATAGTACAGGTAATGAAAAAGCTGTCGTTGTAAGTTCACACTACGATAGTGTCGTTGGAGCACCTGGAGCAAATGACAATGCTTCTGGTACAGGGTTAGTATTAGAGTTAGCACGCGCTTTTCAAAAGGTAGAAACTGATAAAGAAATTCGTTTTATTGCTTTCGGTTCTGAAGAGACTGGCCTACTTGGTTCCGATCATTACGTTAATAGTCTATCCCAAAAAGAACGTGACCGGATTTTAGGTGTCTTTAACGCAGACATGGTTGCAACAAATTACGATAAGGCGAAGAATTTATATGCTATGACGCCTAACGGTTCTCCAAATCTTGTAACAGACGCAGCCTTACAAGCAGGTAAACAATTAAATAATGACCTCGTTCTGCAAGGAAAATTCGGCTCTAGTGATCACGTGCCATTTGCTGAAGTTGGGATTCCGGCCGCCCTATTTATCTGGATGGGTGTCGATAGTTGGAATCCATTAATCTATCATATCGAAAAGGTATATCACACACCTCAAGATAACGTATTTGAGAACATTTCACCTGAACGTATGAAAATGGCATTAGAGGTTATTGGAACAGGAGTTTATAATACACTTCAAAAACCTGTCGCTCAAACTGAACAAAAAGCTGCTTAGTCATTTAAAAGACCACCGATTTTTATCAGTGGTCTTTTATTGAGAAAAAATATATATGCATAAAAGCATATTTTCTCCTACTCATTATCGTATACAATATTAACTGTAACAAAAATGATTACAACAATTAAGGAGGCTTTTCTACTATGAAAAAAATGATTTTAGCCGGTGCATTAACTTTAGCAGGAATTACTGGTGCTACCGCGTTTATTCCTGAAACAAAGGCCGCTGCCGCTACTCAAGAACAAAGCTTTACAAAATTTTATTCTTTGCAAACTGGAAGTAGTTCTGAACAAGAACCTGTTTTCCTTCAAAAGGGACAAGAGTTAACAATTCAACCTAACAGCAAAACCCCTAGTTACAGTGTTTATGACTCAAATCATAACCTTATTGGACGTTATTCTGATGGCTACGGCCGAATTTTCACTGCAAAAGCAGATGGGAATATGTACGTTCAATTTCATGCACCTTATGTTTACTATAGTCCTGTTAGCTTTTCGGTTACGTATACAATCCAATAAAATAAAGGGCCCTTCCCAAGGGCCTTTATTTTGTTTCCCAATTCACTTTTACAAAACCATCTTTCACCATTAAACCACTTATACTAAATACATACTTTTCATTCGCTTTCAATGTAGCTTTAAAAGTACCTTTTTTCGATTCACAGATCTCTTTTAACTCTCTTATACCTTCTCCTTGCCTTTCATACAAGCTAAAGCATAAATTCCCACGTTTTGCATCCGTCTCATAAGAAAATGTTACTTCTGTATCTTTTGCATACTCAAGTTCAATATCTTTGCCAGCAATATCCCATGATGAGAATTTTGCCTCGTAACTTGTCTCTCCTTGCTTCTCATTTTCTAAATATATATCTCCTGCTCTCCAGGCATCATCTAACGTCTGTGCAAAAGTAAAGCCACTAAGTAATACAAACATTGTACTTGCCAATATCGCAACTAATGTTACCTTCTGCTTTTTAACAAAATTCATCCTATATTCTCCTTCAACTTTCTTTTTACTTCTTCTCACCATATATAATAAAAATCCAATAAAGAATGGTAATATAACTGCTAAAACACTCCACCCTTTACTCATTTGATGTGCTTTCGCATCTGTATATACCCATGATGCAACACATATTAACAGTGCTATAAAAGCTAAAAGCATTGTCACTCCAGCTACTTCAAATATTACAAACGGATTAGCGAACTCTTTCATGTAATTTATACTCCTTCTTTAAAAATGACTGTATTACAACATATATCGGAATGTATACGTGCATCGTAATAACAACTGCTATAATAATTGGAATTTTGTTATCTAAATGAGTAACAAATTGTTCTATAACAACTGTTAATAAAACAATCCAAATGGCGTGAATATAAATCATCCATCTCTTCTCTAACTTCTGAGCCTTTCGCACGCCCTGCTTCGTGTTATCTATCAGCTCTTCGCTTGGAGTTATCTCTTCTGCTAAGCTACTCTTTATCTTTTGTTCAAATTTATCTTCCTTCATAAACGAACCCCTCCAAATGTTCTCGCATTTGCTTCTTCGCATAATTAAGGCGGTATTTCACCGTACCAATTGGTATATTTAATATTTCACTCATTTCTTTGTAAGAATATTGTTCATAGTAGTAGAGTACGAGCGCTGTTTTATATTTTTCATTTAATAACTGTATAACTTCTCGTATCATTTCTGCTTCGACTTTTTGAATGAGTTCTTCTGATATATTCACATCATCTGCAAACTCTATTTCTCCATCATCTTCTTTATGAAATAAATCCAATACACGATCTTTCCATCTTTTCTTTTTGCGATAAAAATCATAAAATGTACGAACACAAATTGTAATAATCCACTTTTTATAATTCTCCACGTAAGAAAGTTGGTGCCGCGATGAAAAAACTTTTATCCACGTCTCTTGAAAAATATCTTCCGCGTCTTCTTTCGTCTTCGCTAACTTATAGCATAAGGAATATATTTGCTGCTTATATATATCAATTAATTCTTCTACCTTTTCTTCCATCGGAAACCTCCTGTCATTTATATAAGACGACGCAAATTCTCCTTTTGTTTGATAAAATTTTATTTTTTTATTATCTCCATACAAAAAGGCAATCACAACATCATGTGATTGCCTTTTACTGAAAGCGAAAAATCGGCTCCGCTTTTCTTCATTACATTTTTTCTGGTGCAGATACTCCTACGATTGCTAATGCGTTTTGAAGTGTAGTGCGTACTGCTTTCATTAACTCGTAGCGAGCTTTACTTAATTCTAAGTTATCTTGGTTTAATACTTTTTCTGCATTGTAGAAGCTGTGTAATGTTGCTGCTAATTCAAATGCATAGTTTGTAATACGGTGTGGTAAACGTTTTTGTGCTGCATCCGCAACTACTGCTGGGAATTCACCAAGTTTTTTCAGTAACTCTACTTCTTTCTCAGAAGTAACAAGTTTGTAGTTCACGTCTCCGCCTGTAGCTAATCCTAATTCTTCACCTTGACGAAGGATACTGCATACGCGAGCGTGAGCGTATTGTGCATAGTATACTGGGTTTTCGTTAGATTTTGATACAGCTAAGTCCATATCGAAGTCTAAATGAGAATCACCGCTACGCATTGCGAAGAAGTAACGCATTGCGTCCACACCTACTTCTTCCATAAGCTCACGAAGTGTAACTGCTTTACCTGTACGCTTACTCATTTTCATTTTCTCACCATTTTGATACAGTTGTACCATTTGGATGATTTCTACTTCTAATGTTTCTTTATCGTAACCTAGCGCTTGAATAGCAGCTTTCATACGTGGAATGTAACCGTGGTGGTCAGCACCCCAAATGTTGATTAACTTATCGAAACCACGCTCTAATTTATCACGGTGATACGCGATATCTGGCGTTAAGTACGTGTAAGAACCGTCGTTTTTAATTAATACACGGTTTTTATCATCACCGTAAGTCATTGAGCGGAACCAAGTTGCACCGTCTTCTTCAAAAATCTCGTCGCGCTCTTTTAATACAGCAAGAGCTTGATCGATTTTTCCGTTTTTGTATAATGATGTTTCTGAGAACCATACATCAAATTTAACACGGAAACTTTCTAAGTCTTTTTGAAGTTTTGCTAACTCATATTTTAAACCGTACTCACGGTAGAATTCATAACTTTCTTTTTCATCAGCTTTCGCATAACGCTCGCCAAACTCTTCAGCTAAACGCTTACCAATTGCAATGATGTCCGCACCATGGTATCCGTCTTCTGGCATTTCTTTCTCTAAGCCTAAAGCTTGCATGTAACGAGCTTCAACAGAAAGAGCTAAGTTATGGATTTGGTTACCAGCATCATTAATGTAGTACTCACGAGATACATCATATCCTGCTTTTGCTAATAAGTTACATAACGTGTCACCTACTGCTGCACCACGTGCATGTCCTAAGTGAAGGTCACCTGTTGGATTCGCAGATACGAACTCAACTTGTACTTTTTCACCTTTACCAGTATTCGTTTCACCGTAAGCTTCACCAGCATTAACGATCGTTGGGATTAAGTCTGTTAAGTAGCTATTATCCATGTAGAAGTTAATGAAACCAGGACCTGCGATTTCAATCTTTTCAATAGAAGCTTTTGCTTTATCGAAGTTTGCAACTAATTCTTCTGCAATCATACGAGGTGCTTTTTTCGCAACACGTGCAAGTTGCATTGCCATATTTGTAGAGAAGTCACCATTTGTTTTATCTTTTGGAGATTCTAATACAACGTTTGGAATCTGTTCTTCTGTCGCTAATTCTGCCTTTAATACAGCAGCTTGAATTTCTTCTTTAATTAATCCTTTTACTTGTTCTAAAGAATTCATTATTTTGCCTCCTTCAAATTAATCGTAATTGTATATCTGCCAGCTTCTTGTTCACTTAGAAGCAATGCGTACGTTAAGAAGAGTTGTCCTTTTTTCTTTTCATCCGACCATTTAAAAAGAACGTTATCAGTCTTTGTTTGCAATGCAAACGTACCAAGTTCACTCGTGTACGTACCAGTTGTCCATTCACCTTTCACATGCGTTTGACGCATCGAAACAGCACCTGAACGCATAATGAGAACTTGTTCATCTTGGATTTTAATAATTGTTTTCACTTCGCCTTGTTCGTTCGGCTCTTGGAATGTTACGTATGTACCTTGACCTTTTACATAGTATTGACCATTTGCTTCAAAAGCAACGGTTTCCTTCCTCGCCCCTTCACGGATTTCTGTTACGAAATGAACGTGTACCGGCAAGCCTGCAAGTTGTTTCTCCACGTCTTGCACACCTTTCAAATGTTATAGATATTAAATACTACTTATAATAAATCACTTTTCCTATCATATCAAAAAAAACCTCTGTCTGTCTGCTGAAAAATCAGGAAAACTCCATTTCAAAACATAATTCACTCTCACTTTATTTCATATGATAAAATGTTTTTTAAATCTAAATATTCTTTCATTTAAAGGGGTGAATGAAGTGCTACCAACAAAATTGAAAAAAGGTGATGAAATTAGAGTTATTTCACCATCTTGTAGTTTAAGTATTGTCTCAACTGAAAACAGGAAGCTTGCTGTAAAAAGGTTAACCGAAATGGGCTTTCACGTTACATTTTCAACATATGCTGATGAGATAGACAGATTTGCTTCCTCTTCTATTTCTTCACGCGTTCAAGACCTTCACGAAGCATTTAAAGATCCGAATGTAAAAGCCATTTTGACGACACTTGGAGGATACAATTCTAATGGCTTATTAAAACATCTCGATTACGATTTAATTCGAGAAAACCCGAAATTTTTCTGTGGCTATTCGGATATCACTGCACTAAATAATGCAATTTACACTAAAACAGGACTTGTTACATATTCAGGTCCCCATTTCTCTTCATTTGGAATGGAGAAAGGGCTCGAGTATACAACAGATTACTTTTTAAAATGCGTAACTTCTAATGAGCCTATTGAAGTCCTACCATCTGAAACATGGAGTGATGATTCTTGGTACATTGATCAGGAAAATCGAGAGTTTATTAAGAATGAAGGATACGTTTCGATTCACGAAGGAGAAGCTACGGGAGATATTATCGGTGGTAATATGAGCACATTGAACTTACTGCAAGGTACACCATATATGCCAAACTTAAAGGATAAAATTTTATTTCTTGAAGAGGATAGTTTAACTGGGAGAGCTACTCTTAAAACTTTTGATCGATATTTACATTCTCTTATGCAGCAGCAAGATTTTGAACATGTAAAAGGCATCGTTATAGGAAAGATGCAAAAAGGCGCAGAATGTACGATAGAAGACGTGCAAGAAATGATTGCTTCAAAGCCTGAGCTTGCACATATCCCTATCATTGCAAACGCAAGTTTCGGTCATACAACCCCGATTTTCACTTTCCCAATTGGCGGACGTGCAACAATCATTTCTAACAAAGAAAAAACATCTATCACTATTTTAACGCACTAAAAAAGGAGCGAATGAGTCGCTCCTTTTATCGTTTTTCTATTTTTTCCAACGCTTTTTGCGGAATTGATTCTTTCGGGATTTCAGCCCATCCTTTTCCTTGCATACCTTTTGCATAAATTTTTATAAAAGCACCCGTATGCAATTCACGGTTCATCATTCTTTTAATAACCTGTAACTTTCCGTCTTCTGTATACCCTTTAAAAGTATACAAGTATTCTCCGTCTTTTTTCTCACCTTTATCTATAACCGCATAATAATCTTGTATTTCTTTATTTGAAAAGAAGTTGTCTACAAAAGCATGTACACCTTCTGTTTTTGTGTTCAAATAATACGCTGTTCCACCTAGAATAATGGCGAATACAGCTAAAACTTTAATTACCAATTTCATACATGAACCTCCTGTTTGCACTTCTTTTTCCCTAGTCATATATCTATACTTGTATTATACGAAAAATGGCATACTATACTCTATCTAAAAGTCTTACACTTTCCTTACATTATTGTAAGGGATTTTTTCTTGCAGCAAGTTCCCAAGAAAAAATTTTTCCGTTTCATACACTTTTATATTATTATTGAATGATACGAATTTTTATTACAAAAATCAAAGGAGACAGTTTTCAAATGGCTATCTTGCAAGGTTTAGCACTATTACTTGTTGTACTTTGTCTATTTACACTTTTTAGTTACCGTGCTCCTTACGGCATGAAAGCAATGGGTGCTTTAGCTAATGCAGCAATCGCAAGTTTTCTTATTGAAGCATTTCATCGTTATATAGGTGGAGAAATGTTTCATAATGACTTTTTACAATCAGTAGGAGAAGCTTCCGGTAGTATGAGCGGTGTCGCAGCAGCGATTTTAGTCGCATTAGCAATCGGTGTTTCCCCCGTATATGCTGTTTTAATCGGTATCGCTACTAGTGGATTTGGTATTTTACCAGGATTTTTCGCTGGATACGTTTGTGCCTTCGTCGTGAAATTTCTCGAAAAGAAATTACCGGCTGGTGTAGAGTTTTTAGCAATTTTATTTATCGCTGCACCAATCTCACGCGGAATGGCAATGCTTATGGATCCGCTCGTTAACGCAACACTCGGCAAAATCGGTTCTATGATTTCAGTTGCAACTACAGAAAGCCCTATTATCATGGGTATTATGCTTGGTGGATTAATAACAGTTATTTCTACCTCTCCACTGAGTTCTATGGCACTCACTGCAATGCTTGGATTAACAGGTTTACCAATGGCAATTGGTAGTCTTGCCGTAGCAGCCTCAGCCCCAATGAACTTTATTTTCTTTAAACGACTAAAGATTTGTTCAAAGAAAGACACAATTGCTGTAGCAATCGAGCCTTTAACACAAGCCGATGTTGTTTCAGCAAATCCAATTCCAATTTATGCGACAAACTTCGTTGGCGGTGCACTTGCTGGTATTATTACATCTCTATTCCAGCTCGTTAATAATGCACCAGGAACAGCATCACCAATCCCAGGACTTCTTGTTTTATTCGGATTTAATGACGTTGTAAAAGTAACAATTGCTGCTGTATTATGTGGAATCGTTACCACTATTGTTGGATACATCGGATCAATCTTGTTCCGTAAATATCCAATTCGTTCTGCTGATGAAATTCGCGGCATCCCTTCAGAAGAGAAGGTTGCATAAGAAAAAGAGCTATTCCCGTTGTTTGGGAATAGCTCTTTTTTGTGTTGCGTGATGGTAAATGAAATTATATCGGCGATTTTTTAAATATATCAGCGCAACTCGAATTATATCGGCGATTTTTTAAATATATCGGCGCAACTCGAATTTTATCAGCGATTTTTTAAATATATCGACTTACCGACACATAACGACAAAATAAGAGCCCTCTAATCATATAGAGGGCTCTTATTTTATCCAAGCTACGACTGTTTAGACCCTTGCGTCTAAACAGTCGGCTTCACTTTTATTTTATCTAGCTGCATCGGCTAGAATGATCGGTGGCTTCGCTTCTTCCTTCGAGGCAAAAAACGCCTCTATGTCTGAAGCTCCATCCCCCTCACATTCTGGGCGAGCCGATTCCGCTTTTACTTCACCCAACCGAGCAGCATTTCCCGCACGAATTTGCTTGCTGCGACTGGTGTTTGATCACTATGGTCGTAGACAGGAGCTACTTCTACTAAGTCTGCTCCAACTACATTTATATTTGAATTTGCAATTGCTACGATGGAATCTAATAATTCTTTAGATGTGATACCACCAGCTTCTAACGTTCCTGTTCCTGGAGCGTGAGCTGGGTCTAATACATCAATGTCGATTGTGACATAGACTGGGCGTCCTGCAAGTTTCGGTAATACTTCTTTTAACGGTTCTAATACGTCAAATTTATATAAGTTCATACCTACTTCTTTCGCCCATTCAAATTCTTCCTTCATTCCAGAACGAATTCCGAAAGAATATACGTTTTCCGGACCAATTAAATCACACACTTTACGAATTGGTGTAGAGTGGGATAAAGGCTCCCCTTCATACGATTCACGTAAATCAGTATGAGCATCCATATGGATGATTGCTAAATCCGGATATTTTTTTGCCATTGCCTTAAAAATTGGCCAAGACACTAAGTGCTCACCGCCGAGACCTAGTGGAAACTTATCGGCATCTAAAAGTTTTGATACATACTCTTCAATCATGTCTAAGCTGCGTTGTGCGTTTCCGAATGGTAATGGAATATCACCCGCATCAAAATATTTTACCTCTTCTAGTTCACGATCTAAATACGGACTATATTCTTCAAGACCGATTGATACTTCACGAATACGTGCAGGGCCAAAACGAGATCCCGGACGGTAACTTACTGTCCAATCCATAGGCATCCCATAAATAACTACCTTTGACTCTTCAAAACTTGGATGACTTTTAATAAATACTTTACCTGAATAAGCTTCATCAAAACGCATATTCTTTTCCTCCTTATGTGGAACTTAAGGTATCCCAACCTTTCATTATTTCTCAAATTTGGAGCGAGTTGCTCCTCTTTCTCGATTTACCGGGTCTTCTATTTCATACAAAGAAGACAATTTTCTTTACAGAAGTGTAAATAGCTAGCATGTTCAAGTCTTCTGGACAAACACCTTAAATGAGCTATTTACACTTTATTTGTTCCGTGCGATTCTCTTACTTAATTAAATCGCCAACAAATTTCGGTAATGCGAATGCTGCATTGTGTAATTCTTTTGTGTAGTATTTCGTTTCGATTTCGTGGAAACGCTCTTCACTTACTTCTAATGGATCATGTTTTTTAGATCCGATTGTGAACGTCCAAAGGCCGCTTGGGTAAGTTGGAATGTTCGCTGTGTATAAACGAGTAATTGGGAAAATCTCTTTTACATCTTTAAACACAGTTGTAATTAGTTCTGGCGTAAACCAAGGGTTGTCCGTTTGTGCAACGAAAATACCATCTTCTTTTAACGCTTTTGAAATTCCAGCGTAGAAGCCTTTTGTAAATAAGTTTACTGCTGGTCCTACTGGCTCAGTAGAATCTACCATAATTACGTCATATTCATTTTCGCTTTCTGCGATATGTAGGAAACCGTCTCCTACTTTCACTTCTACACGCTCATTATCTAATGCACCTGCAATTGATGGTAAGTACTGTTTAGAGTACTCAATTACTTTTCCATCGATTTCAACAAGAGTTGCTTTCTTTACGCTTGGGTGTTTTAACACTTCACGAATAACACCGCCATCGCCGCCACCAAC
This sequence comes from Bacillus cereus group sp. Bc031, assembly GCF_027716265.1. Lineage (NCBI taxonomy): Bacteria > Bacillati > Bacillota > Bacilli > Caryophanales > Bacillaceae > Bacillus > Bacillus cereus group sp. Bc031. Next base: position 12,596 of record NZ_JAQFUL010000063.1, on the reverse strand, counting down.
AACTAATACGTTTTCAGGGTTTGGATGTGTAAATAAAGGTACGTGCGCTACCATTTCATGATAAACGAACTCATCTTTTTCTGTTGTCATAACCATGCCATCTAAAATAAGCATGTTTCCGAACTCTTCCGTTTCAACCATATCAAGTTTTTGGAATTCTGTTTGCTCCGTATGTAATGTGCGGTTAATACGCGCCGTAATCCCAAAATGTTTTGTTTGTTTTTCAGTGAACCATAGTTCCATCGTACAATCACGCCTTTCAATGCAAATTTATAATAGGGACATCATTAATGTCCCCTAACAAAAATAAAACAAAACATCCAAAATGTATAGTTAAAAGTACAAAATACCGAAAATATATTTTAGTCAGAGGGTTCTAACATATGTGCAGGAAGGGTTTGCACCGTAAAAGGAAAGAAAACCCTTTCTTAAGAAAGGGCTTTTGTCTCTATTTCTACTGGTTTACGAATTGGAATTAGGATCATAATACAACCAACTAACACCACGATTCCACCTACTAAAAACGGACTTTGTGGTGAAACAGTATGACCGATAATTCCTGATAAAGTCGGAGCAATTGCGCCACCTAACCAACGAACGAAGTTATAAACACCAGATGTAACAGATCTTTCATAAGGTGAAATATCCATTACATAACTTGTAAATAATGCATTATTTAATCCTGATGCTAATCCTGATAGAACAATTAATACAATTTGTAACCACATAATTTTCACGAAGAATAGTGCAATTAAGAACAGCGCAAATACGAGTAAACTGCCTTTCAACAATGTTTTCAGCTCATATTTCCCTTCTAGCTTATGTGCTAAAATTGCAGAACCGTAAGCTAACGCGAGTCCCCATCCACAAAATACAAAACCTAATTGAATAGCAGATAAATGCATAATAAGTGGTGAATATGCTAACACAACGAAAAATCCGTAGTAGTATAACATTCCTGAAATGGCGCCTTGCATAAACGGCTTATACTTCACCAGGTTAAGTAATTCCCCTACGCCTGCCGCTTTACGCTTCACTTTTCGCTCTGGTTCTTTCACAAAGAAGAAAACTAAAATAAATGCTAAGAAAATTAAAATACTCGTCGCAAAAAATGGGTAACGCCAAGAATGTCCACCTAATATCCCGCCTAATAATGGTCCACCTGCCATTCCTAAACCGATAGCTGCTTCATATATAACCCTACCGCTTCATGAACTTCTTTACTTAATGCAATCAATAAAGTCATCGCCGTTGCGAAGAACATCGCATTCCCTAATCCCCATCCAGCGCGGAAAAGAGATAACTGAGCAATCGTTTGCGATATACCGCATATAAACGCAAATACAGTCACGATGGCAAGACCGATTGTCATCATTCGTTTATCACCAAATCTCGATGCAAATATTCCAGCTGGTAACATCATAATTGCCATCGTCAAAATATACGCTGTAAATAACATCTCTACTTGCCAATGCGATGCACCAATCTTTTCAGCAATAATTGGCAAAATTGGATCGACTACCCCTATACCTGAAAAGGCAAGGAAAGTAGCCAACACTGTAATCAATCTCCCTAGTTTTTGTTTGCTCTCCATTTTGATTACTCTCCTTTTGTATTCTCTAAAAATGTCACTGCACGATGTAAGCTGTCTTCAAGTTCTCCCTTTACACGCTGCATTTGCTCCATTTTCTCGTCTAGCGTTTGCACTTGTTTTTCAAGCATCTCTTTAATTTCTTGAATCACTTCACGATCACGGGGATTCTCACTATTTCTTCTTTGCTCCATTCTTTCTTTTAATGATAAAAAATGTTGCATTTCTTGAAGCGTAATCCCTAACACTTCTTTCGCTTCCACAATTCTTTTAATTCTAGCGATATCTTCGTCTGTATACAGGCGAATGTTCCCCTCACTACGTTCTGGGGGATGAATTAAACCAATTTCCTCATAATAACGAAGTGTACGTTTTGTTAAACCAACTTGCTTTGTAACTTCATCAATCTTATACATGTTTATTCCTCCCTTCACTCAATTATTACATTTTACGTTAACGTTAACTTTTGTGCAACTGTTAGACTTTTGTAAATGTTTTTCATATTAAATTGTATTTTTTCAAAAGCAGTTTCATAATGAAAGAAAAGAAATGATAAGGAGAATTTCACATGAGTAAACCACTTATTTTCGCTCATCGCGGCGTAAAAGGAACACATCCAGAAAATACGATGATTGCCTTCCAAGAAGCTGAACGCATCGGCGCCCATGGCATTGAACTTGATGTCCACCTATCAAAAGATGGTGAACTTGTCGTAATTCACGATGAAACAGTCGATCGTACAACGAATGATGTAGGTCTTGTCTCTGAAAAAACGGTAGAAGAGTTACAAGCTTTAGATGCCGGCAGCCATAAAGATCCTTCTTTCCATGAAGCAAAAATCCCAACGTTACGCGAAGTATTCATTTGGTTATCTACAACAAAGTTACAGCTCAACATTGAGTTAAAGACAGATGTCATTCACTATCCAAACATTGAAGAAAAAGTTGTTGCTCTCGTTCGAGAATATCATCTTTCTAATCAAATTGTATTCTCTTCATTTAATCACGACTCTGTTTCATTATTAGCAGAAATTGCTCCTGAAATCCCAAGAGCAATTTTATATGATACACCACTTGCTAATCCTATCGCCGAAGCAAAAAATAGAGATGCAACTGGTTTACACCCAAACTTTCAACTACTAACAAAGGAATTTGTTCAACTCGCGCAAAAACAAGGGTATGTTTTCCGCCCTTATACAATTAACGAATACAAAGATTTACAAACTATGATTGATTATGGCGTAGATGTCATTATTACCGATTGGCCAGCACGTGCATTTGAGCTCCTTTCTTAATTGAAGGAGCTCTTTATTTTCGAAATTTCATTGTTTAAAATAATCGAAAACCCTCAATACTAATACAATAATGTTTGTATGAATGAGGGGCTGAAAAAGATGGATCAAACTATGAATCCAAAACTTAAAAAATATAAACGTCTTTTCTTCACCGTAATGTTTTCTTCTGTTCTTTTTTTCGTTTTTTCCTTTTTTGTTATTATTATAGTTGCAAAAATTATGGGACCTCCTCCTGTCGCTGTCCCGCAAACAAGTGTCTTTTATGCTAATGATGACACTGTTATAGGACAAAGTAATGAGATGCAAAAACGATACAATGTATCTCTCAATGAAATTTCTCCTTATGTAAAAGAGGCAACACTTTCTATCGAAGATCAAAGATTCTACAAACATCATGGCTTTGATATGAAGCGTATCGTTGGTGCCATTGTTGCTGATTTAAAAGCGATGGCAAAAGTCCAAGGCGCTAGTACGATTACACAACAGTATGCCCGTAACCTATACTTAGATCATGATAAAACGTGGAAACGTAAACTATTAGAAGCAATGTACACAATCCGTCTTGAAGTGAATTATAATAAAAATCATATTTTAGAAGGATATTTAAATACAATTTATTACGGGCATGGTGCTTATGGAATCGAAGCTGCGTCCCGTCTATATTTTGATAAAACAGCAAAAGAATTAACATTAGCGGAAGCTAGTATGCTCGCGGGTATACCAAAAGGACCTAGTGTCTACTCTCCCTTTTTAAAAAAAGATCGTGCGAAAGAACGACAATCTCTTATATTAGATGAAATGGTAGAACAAGGCTATATTACGAAGAAACAAGCAGCTTCAGCAAAGAAAGAATCACTAACTTTCGCTTCATTAGATACGAAAAAAGTCGCAGAGGTTGCGCCTTTTTTCCAAGATGCTGTACAAGCTTCTCTTCTTCGTGATATCGGATTAGATGAGCAAGCCTTACAAAAAGGCGGCTTGCGTATTTATACAACGCTAGACCCAAAATTACAATCGGTTGCAGAACAAGCTGTAAAAGACCACATACCTGACACGACAAACATACAAACTGCGCTCGTCTCTATGAATCCAAAAACAGGTGAAGTAGCTGCCCTTGTTGGTGGAACTGATTATAATACAAGTCAATTTAACAGGGCTACACAGGCCACTCGCCAGCCTGGATCTACATTTAAGCCATTTCTATATTATGCGGCATTAGAACGAGGATTCACCCCTGCTACGCGCTTAAAAAGCGAATATACCGTGTTCACTTTAGGTGACGGTGTTTCAAAGTATAAACCGAAAAACTATAAAGACTATTATGCAGACGATTTTGTAACAATGGCGCAAGCTCTTGCGGTCTCTGATAACGTATATGCCGTGAAGACCAATTTATTTTTAGGCGAAGACATTCTTACAAAAACGGCGAAGCAATTCGGCATTAAAAGTGCATTAAAAGATGTCCCTTCCCTCGCGCTCGGTACATCTCCTGTAAAACCAATTGAAATGGTTAACGCTTATAGCATGTTCGCAAACGGGGGAAAAGAAGTAAAACCTATTTTCATTCGCCGCATTATGGATCATGAAGGAAATATTTTATACGATGCTCATTTGGAGAGTAAACAAGTTCTTGATAAGAGCAAAGCATTTGTGATGGAAGAAATGATGACAGGCATGTTTAATAAAAAACTAAGCAGTTATGCTGCTGTAACTGGTCAATCAATGTTATCTAAACTATCAAGAACCTATGCCGGAAAATCTGGTTCTACCGAAACAGATAGTTGGATGATTGGGTTTACCCCGCAACTCGTAACTGGCGTATGGGTTGGATATGATCAACCTAAATCAATTTCAAACGTAGCAGAACAAGGCTATGCGAAAAGAATATGGACTGATACGATGGAGAAAGGCTTAGATGGACAACCTAAAAAAGAGTTTAAACAACCAAGTGACGTCGTTGCAGTCGATATTAACCCTGAAAACGGGAAAATCGCTACAAAAAATTGTCCAATTTCAGTGAAAATGTATTTTGCAAAAGGTACAGAACCAACTGAATATTGTATGGATCACGTTGATGATAAAGAGGAATTTGAAAAGACAACTGAAGAAAAGAAAAAAACAAGTTGGTGGAAGAAATATCTTCCTTGGTGACACACGAGGCTATTCCAATAAAATGTGGAATAGCCTTTATTGTCATTCTTTGTCGGTAAATCGATATTCCTTGTCGAATCGTCGATATATCTTCATACAACAAGCCAAAATAAAAAGGATGTCTCACTAGTCAACAATCGACTAGTGAGACATCCTTTTTTTTATTCACTTAATAATGCACGGCGCAATTCTTCGCTAGACTCGTTCCAAATCGCTTCATTATGTTCTTTTAAGAATGTACCAAGTACTTTTTTAGATGATTCGTCCATATGTTCAACCATAATGTGACGCTTCAATGATTTATCCATTTTGTTTACGTGCTCTGGAAGTGACTTATATCCGCGGCGAATTTCACGGTCAACTGTCATTTCACAAGCTGTTACACCTGCGTAATACGCACCTGTTGCTGTTCTTTCAATCGTTACCCATACAAGCCAGTATGGTTTTCCGTTTGGAACTTCATCTTTATTTGTTAAAAACTTAATACCTTTTTCTACTGTACTACGTGCATGCATCGCACCGATATCAACAAATGCTGTTTTCTCTAGTACATCGACAAATACAGGTGAAATGTTTTCTAGACTTAATGCCCCAACGCCAAAACCACCATGTCCATCTGTTGAATCATTTTTCACGATATTAAAACCGATTTTTTTCTTTTTCTCTGTCATATGTAAATTCCTCCTCACTTAATGATTATAAAAGACCAAAGATAGGCGCAATAATACTGTTTAAAAATGCAAATACGTATGGAATGACAACATTAAAAATAGGTTGGATTGTGTAATTGCTAAGCGGTGTAATAACTAGAATTAATAAAGCAATTGCCCCGTATTTTTCATACTGTGTCATTTTCGCACGAATATTTGTTGGTGCTAAATCCTCCACTACGCGATATCCATCAAGTGGCGGGATTGGTAATAAGTTAAAGACAAGTAAAACGATATTCAACATAATAAAAATCTGAAAAAATTGAGCTAGCGTATCTGCTACTGCAAATGGAATTGAGTCTAATACACCAAATGTTAATAAGCTATACCAAATAATTAAACCGATTGCGCTTAAAATTAAGTTACTAATCGGTCCTGCAATTGAAACTAATATACCTGCAAGACGAGGTCTTTTAAAGTTATATGGGTTAACTGGAACTGGTCTCGCCCAACCAAAACCAAGAATTAATACAGCAATCATCCCGATAGGATCTAAATGTGCCATCGGCGATAAAGTTAAGCGCCCTTGTCTCTTTGCTGTATCGTCTCCAAATTTATATGCTACATATGCATGCGCAAATTCATGCACTGATAATGCGATAATAATGGCCATTGCTACCAAAGGAATTTGGTGCAACGGGTATCTAAATAACTGATCCATATTTCATCTCCTCTTCCATATGTCAAAAAAGAAATTATTTGTTTTTTCGATTGTTCTTCCACATAATCCGCTATAATAAGAGTGTAACTTACATAAAAGGAGCGATTATATATGCCATACGTAACAGTGAAAATGCTAGAAGGACGCACAGAGGAACAAAAGAAAGCTCTTGCTGAGAAAGTAACAGCAGCAGTAAGCGAAACAACTGGTGCTCCTGAAGAAAACATCGTTGTTTTCATCGAAGAAATGTCTAAAAACCATTATGCAGTTGGCGGAAAACGCTTAAGCGACAAATAATTTCAAGTTTTTTTATAAGAAGCAGCCATTAGCTGCTTCTTATTTTTTTCCTTCTAGTAACTCGATGATTCTCTCTTTATATTTTCCTTTTCTTCCATCTTCATAGATTAAATCATGCGGGTAGAATAGCTTTTGATCCCTTCTCTTCTTACCAGTAATCGCCTCAACAATATCCGATTCACGTGAAAGCTCTCTAAGCTCTACATTTGGCATAAGAAGTAAGATTGGCAGACGTTCTTCTTCTTCACCAGCACGGTAAAAGTCGTACGGTAAGTCTGATGTTGAATCAACTACTAAATAGTATTCTGGATCGAGTCCAATCTTTTTAAATAAGCTACTTAATTCCATCCAATTATCTAAACCGTGCTTATCTGTAAACTCTACATATTTAAATAGGTTTCGATTCATAAAACGACGGCATAGATCGCTTAAAATTGGATCTTCTTCGTCCTGCCATACTTGGAAGTAATAATACATAACGTTCTCGTCTAACTTTAAATAATCCTCTACTGTCACTTCTTCTTCAAATAAAGAATAGAAATGAACAGGGTGATTTTTAAATGTATAGTACTTCTCATGCAATGATTTTGCACGGTGTAAAATCTTCGTTAAAATAACTTCAGCACTGCGCGTTACTGGATGGAAATATACTTGCCAATACATTTGATAACGACTCATAATATAATGCTCAACAGCATGCATACCACTATTTTTAATAACTACTTGATTCCCGTACGGACGCATAACACGCAGTATACGTTCCATATCAAAGTTTCCATATTTTACGCCAGTAAAGTACGCATCCCTTAATAAATAGTCCATGCGATCTGCATCAATTTGACTAGAAATCATGCTAATCGCTAATTTATTAGTAGATGTTTTCGCAATTACATCGGCTACCTTTTGTGGGAAATCTTTATCCACACGACTTAATACACGATTAATTTCCGTATCTCCAACGATAATCTTTTGCGTGAATTTCTCATGGTCTAATGAAAATACTTTTTCAAACGAATGAGAAAACGGACCGTGACCGACATCATGAAGTAATGCCGCACATAGGCATAACAATCTATCTTCAGCATTCCAGTTCGGTCTGCCATCAAACACATCATCAATCATACGACGAATAATTTCATATACACCTAACGAATGAGTAAAGCGACTATGCTCTGCACCGTGAAATGTAAAAAATGTCGTTCCAAGCTGCTTAATACGGCGCAAGCGTTGAAATTCTTTCGTTCCGATTAAATCCCAAATAACACGATCGCGCACGTGCACATATTTATGTACCGGGTCTTTAAACACTTTTGTTTCGCTGAGTTTGTCGTTTAAATATACCACTTTCCGACATCCCCCTTTCTTTACTGCATTCTTACTATATATTATAAACGAAATAGGAAACAGAAAGAAATGAAAGACTATATTAATTGCCCTTATATAAAGAAAAAATCACTTTTACCGGAGTAAAAGTGATCTCTTTTTATATATTATTTCCCTAAAACGAACTCAGCAACTTCATCTAAGATCATTTCTTTACCTAGCGGGAAGTAACCTTTGTTTAAGTCTTCGTTTTTAATTGTAAATACGTGGTTATTTTTAACAGCGTTCATATTTTTCCAAATTGATTCTTCTTGGAATTCTTTTAGACGCTGAGAACCGTCACCAGTCGTAAATACGAATAAGTAATCTGGGTTGTAATCGATTAAAGCTTCTTTTTGTACTTGTACTAAAGGTTTATCAGTTGGTGTACCTTTAACTGCTGGTAATTTTAAATCATTAAAGATTACGCTACCGTAACCGTAGTCACCGTATACGCGGAAAGCGTTTGGATATGCAGCCATTTTCATGAATTTAGCATCGCCAGTTTTCGCAACGATTTTATCATGTAATTTGCTTGCTTTTTCATCATACTGTTTGAACCATTCTTTTGTTTCTTTCTCTTTACCGAAGATTTGACCTACTTCTTCGAATTTTGGACGCCATTGGTCTAATGGAGTTTTTAACATAACTGTAGGTGCAATTTTAGATAATTGATCATAAATCTTTTCTTGACGATTATTTACAAGAATTAAGTCTGGTTTTGCAGCAGCTACTGCTTCGATGTTAATTTTATCTCCCCAAGCAGAACCAACTGGTTTTACGTCTTTTAATTTCTTTTCAATATGTGCATCAATTTTTTCTTGAGATGTATTAGCAGTAATAATTGGTTTCATACCAAAGATTAATAATTCTTCTGTTGAACCACTAAGGTCAGCAATTTTCTTGGGATTTGCAGGGATTTTAATTTCCCCTTTTGCATGTTGTACAGTGCGCTCTTCAGTCTTCGCATCTGCTTTCTTCTCTTCTTTGTTAGAACAAGCTGCAAATAGTACAGAAGTAACGACTAGTACCATTGCTAATAACGCCATTTTAAAATTCTTCATGTTCCCACTCCTTCTAGCTGTATTTCTCTTATAAGTTACAGTGAACTATAAGAAACAAGGTTAACAATTAATAAATATATATTGATTAATTGTTGCTTATGCCCCCGTTCTAACGGGTGTTCAACTTCCTATTTACTAATAAGAAGCTCAACGTCCATTAGAAGCCCCCCTCTTTACGAGGGGGATTCTACTTATGCTTTTTTACGCAATTGATTACTAATCATCGCTAAATCATACGTTAAACAAATTGGCTTACAGTTTACTGGACATGGAACAATTTGAGCTTCAATCTCAAATACACTGCGAAGCGTTTCACTTGTCATCACTTCGTCTGGCGTTCCTTGTTTCATTAACTTACCAGCCTTTAGTGCAATCATATGATCTGAGAAACGAGAAGCATGGTTTAAGTCATGGATAACCATAACAATCGTTCTACCTTCTTCTTCATTTAACTTTTTCAATAAGTTTAATACTTCTAATTGATGAGCCATATCTAAGTACGTTGTCGGTTCATCTAATACGAGTAATTCTGTCCCTTGTGCAAGAGCCATCGCAATCCATACGCGTTGACGTTGCCCACCTGATAATGCCTCTGCTGGACGATTTGCGAATTCTGTCATTCCCGTCACTTCAAGTGCCCAATGAATGTAGCGATAATCCTCTTCTTTCAACGTTCCAAATCCTTTTTGATGAGGAAAGCGTCCATATGAAACGAGTTCAAATACAGTAAGGCCAGTTGGTACTTCTGCAGTCTGTGGTAAAATTGCCATTTTCTTTGCGATTTCTTTCGTTGGCTGTTTCTCGATTGCTTTTCCGTCAAGATAAACAGTACCCTTTTTCGCCTTCAAAATACGAGAAGCCGTTTTTAATAATGTGGACTTCCCACAACCATTTGGTCCAATAATTGTTGTAATTTTCCCTTCCGGAATTTCAACTGTTAATCCATCAATAATTAACCCTTCATTATAGCCAACAGATACCGCATCAACTGCTAAAGTTGCCATACAAAAAGCCTCCCTTTATTTTGTCCTCATAAGTAAGTATATGAAATACGGTGCACCAATTACAGAAATAACAAGACCGACCGGTATTTCTGAAGTTGTTAACACACTTCTTGAAATTACGTCTGCGAATAAAAGTAAAAACGTTCCTATTAGTGCAGCCGTAGGCAGCATAATTTGATGTTTACCACCAACAAGGCGCCTCGCTAAATGCGGAGCCATTAAACCGATAAAACCAATTCCTCCGGCAACAGCGACAGATGCACCAGCTAAACAAACTGCAATAAATAATAATTTACGTCTTTCTTTTTCTACATTTACACCAAGGCCAACTGCTGTGGAATCGCCTAGGTTCATTACGTTTAATATGTGAGCTTTACTAATGGCAAGTGGCATGAAAATAACCATCCATGGAAGTACACTTAGTACAAACTTCCAATCTGTGCCCCATAGACTTCCTGCTAACCAAATCGTAGCAAAACGAAAATCGTTAGATGTCATCTTCATAGAAAAAATTAAACTAACAGCACCAAACCCGGCTGCAACAGCGATACCAACCAGTATCAATCGAGTCGATGAAACACCATCTTTCCATGCTAGTAAATAAATAATAACAGCTGCTAATATCGCTCCAACTAGTGCGAAGAACGGAAGAATGAATACAGATAAAAATGTACCAGTTCCTACTTTCCCGAAGAAAAAGTAGACAAAGATAACAACTGTTAATCCCGCTCCAGCGTTAATACCGATAATACCTGGATCAGCAAGTGGATTTCGTGATAACCCTTGCAAAATCGCACCTGACATCGCTAAAGCAGATCCAACTAGTATAGCAATGACCATACGCGGCATACGGAATTCAAATAAAATAACAGACTGATCTTCAGCCCCGAGTCCAACCAATGACTTTAATACGTCCATTGGCGGTATTTTAAATGTCCCTGTATTTAAACTCACTAAAAATACAGTAACGATTAATCCTACTAAAATTGTTAAAACAGAAACGTTCTTTTTTGTTAAGACACTTGTCCTCACATTTTTCCTCTCCCTTCGTTACGTGCTAAGTAGAGGAAGAATGGAACCCCAATTAACGCTGTAATTGCTCCAATTGGCGTTTCAAACGGCGGATTAATAACGCGAGATAACATATCTGCACATTCAATTAACAGCCCGCCTAAGACCGCAGAACATGGAATAACCCATTTATAGTCTGAGCCTACAAGGAAACGAGTCATATGTGGGATGACAAGGCCAACAAATCCAACCGATCCTGCCATAGAAACTGCCGAACCTGTTAACACAAGAACAAGTACTGTCCCGATAAATTTAATTAATGTAGTATTTTGACCAAGTCCAATCGCAATTTCTTCACCGAAGCTTAAAATTGTAATATACCTCGACATCATAATTGCAATGAAGAGACAAACTAGACCAATCGGTACTAACATATTAATACTTTCCCATTTCACTCCAGCAACTCCGCCTGCATTCCACATACTTACCTCTTGGGCAAGATTGAAATATAGCGCAATTCCAGATGAAATGGCCCCTAATAAAGCACTAATCGCGGCACCCGCTAAAGCTAATTTCACAGGCGTTAATCCACCTGGTGAAGAAGATCCAATTCCATATACAATGCTCGCTCCAAACGCAGCACCAATAAAAGATGCGATGACGAACATTAAATAAGATGAATTAGGGAAGAATGCATACATAATTGCAATTCCAAATACAGCTCCATCTGTAATCCCCATTAACGATGGTGATGCAAGTGGATTTCGCGTCATACCTTGCATAATTGCTCCTGATACCGCTAAAAAGGCACCTGCTACTACGCCCCCTATTGCTCTAGGCATGCGAAGTTCTTGAATTACATTATGATGCGTAATAGAACCGTCAAACTGAAATACAGCTTGCCATACAGTCTTTAAACTAATATCTGCAGCACCAAACGAAATAGACAGTGCCATGCTTAAAGCTAACAAAATTGTACCTGCTACTAAAATAATAGAAGCAATGAGCAGCCTGCTCTTAATCTCTTTAACATTCACATCTTGCTGTTCTATACTCCTTGCGCTCGCTTCCATCCCTCAACCATCCTAACCAACAACATATGTTTAATTTAATGAAATGAAATTCATTCTCAAATAGCAATAAAAAAATTAAATGAGTCGGCCCTTTTCTGATAATGATTCTCAGAATCAGACACCTTCTATTCTACCTATCGCTTCAAAAGACTGTCAACCATTATTTTGAAATACAAATTCATATAGGTCGAGACCTTAATAAATAGATAATGCCTATCTGTCATGAACTATTATCATCACCAGTTAAGCTTTCTCAGAATAGATTCTCCCTCTTATGGACATAAAAAAAGAAGAGTAATCTGTAATCCGTACCCTTTGTAAAGGACATTTTAAAAAAAGTTAGGCGGCATCAAGAAGATGATTTCTGTATTCAACAGG
>NZ_JAQFUL010000062.1:0-31229 GCF_027716265.1 Bacillus cereus group sp. Bc031 | reverse complement strand
TCTAGCTAGCTTTTTAGAAAGAATAACGTTTTTTGTCACTTGGGGGTAGTGAAAATTCTTAAGTTGATGGGCATGTGCCAAGACCCCCATCCATCAGTTTTTAACTCTTTACTGTCTAATACATACTTCATCGCATTCTTAACATAAGAAGTGCGGTAATAGTATGCATTCATCCAATCGCCCTCTTCTGGATATCTATTTTCAACAAATTGAACATAGTGTTTTGGCGCTTTCGCCACTCCTACACTCTCTTCAGATAATCCCGAAATCTTATTTTCTATGCGAATGATTTGATCATGCAGCTTCAATAATTCTGTTGGATCTGTATTTTTCATATAATCTTGTACAGCATCATAGCTTGATGTGATTAGGCTTCTTTCTCCTCTTAATTCCACTGCATATGGATTCTCATACTTTTTCAGCATTTCATCCCAATCTTTTTTCGTATGCTTTCCTAATATGAATAATGGAAAATGACTTCCACCATTAGTAACTTCAGCTGTGATATCACCTTGATTGTTCGGGTTATAGAAATACAGTATCCCGCCCACTGGAGATGATATTACATTTTCACCAGGTGTTAAATCAAATTCCTTAGGGTCTTCTTCATCATACGCATGTGTTCCTATAAAAGCTTTAATAGACTTATCACCTTTTATTTTAATTTTCATTTCTTCATTTGGCTTTGCATAAATCCCAGTTGGTTCATTTGCCGCTAGTTCCCAGTCCACCTTTAAACGATCTCGTTCCTCAGTGACATCACCTTTTCCAGGCACATAAAACGTCCTCTGCTCCAAACGACTCTCTTTGCTCTCTTCCAACTTTCCACCTTTAACCTCTTCCAAAGGCGCTGCATATCCTTTTGATGCTTCAAAAGCTACTGGTGATAATAATGTGGATATGCATATACCAGCTACTAATACCCTACTCTTTTTCTTCTTCGACATAATCTGTGTCCCCTGTTCCTTTATTTAGAAAAACCATCCTATATATTTATTTAATGAAAAATCCTATTATTTTTATAAAAACATGTAATAAATAGACGAATACCTCGCGCACCTGTATCTATTACTACCGCATTTCCCTCCATGTATTCGCTTTCTTACTTTGTAAAATTTTTATGTAATATGTCCTCCTCACTTCTCTCTATTTGTGATGAGTTCTATTCGTACATAAAAAGAGAATAGCAAAAGATATCATTATAGTATTGTCATCTATACATCTAAAAATAAAAATAGCAATAGAATCTTACATTTTCTTCATATATGACCATCTATAGGTAGTTTTTCCAACTGAATTGTACATGTTTTCTACTTTGTTTGATAGCCTTTTCAATTAGAATAATGTTACAATTTCGTGAATTTAATCAATTAATCTTAACGTTCGGATTTTATTATATTTGAATATCTTTCACAACATAAAAACAATGTTTTATTCGGTTAATAATTATCTTAATATAATTTAATGTTTCATAGATAAAAAGCATTGGTGTTAACCAATGCTTTTTATCTTACCTTTTATATTGATTCGGTTTATGCGGTTCGTTTGGAGTATGTGGTTTATTATTATCATGACCATTTCCTTTTTTCCAACTCACTGATAACTCCGGACTTGTTTCTTCTTCACTACGCTCAAGTAATACAACTGCATTTTGAATTGTCGGTGTACCTTTATGCGCAATGCCTTGTAGCTTCGTTAATTTCCCGATTACTTTAAAGCTAAATCCACCAGCTGGTGTTTGTTTCGGAACTAAAATGCGGAACTTTTCTCCTACATTAAATTCCGTTTTTGCTTCGCCTTTTTCATTTACAAATTTCGCTCCCGCTGGTGCACCTGTTGCTTGCACTTTATACGTTCCACTTTTTGCATTTGTTTCTACTGTATATAAGCCTGTTTCAAAGAAATCATTTTTCAATACTGCTTCTTGTTCTTCTGTAGGAGTTACACTCATTGTAATTTCTTGTAACTCTTCACTAGCACTTGCTTTTGCAACGATATCTTTCGTTACCTTTTCTACATTTTTATTGCGGAAGTCTAAATCATTAATATCGATTTGTTTTAACGCATTCCATACTGCAAGCTGCGTTGCATAATGAGCTTCTCTCCAATCAGAAACACCTAATTCTTGCGGGCTCTTTTGTGGATATCCATTTAATAATACACGGTATACGTTAATATCCACTTTCCCCATTTCCGGTAAATCTTGACCGCTTGGAGATTTTAAATCTACATTTAAGCAAAAAGCAATTTTGCCATCTGCCGTTTTAATAAGCTCTGTTCGGATTGGTTTCTTCTTAGACTTACTATAACTCCAATCCATTTGATACTTTGTATGGTCCATCACTTCTGCGAATGCTTTTTGAAGCGGGAATAACACAAATAAAACACTTAAAAACATAGCTAAAAGTTTGAACGATTGCTTTATATTCATGTTTACAGCCCCTTATAACAAACTTGATACTAAGTAGTATTTATTTAGAAACTATTTTTATGCAAAAAAAGAGTGCTTTTACGCACTCTTCTTTCTTACCCTAATCTTAGAAATCGAAGTTATCAGGATCTGGACCAACGCGGTGATTTTGGTTTAACGCATCGATTTTTTCCATATCTTCTTTCGTTAATTCAAAGTTAAATACATCAGCATTTGCAATGATACGGTGTTCTTTCGTTGATTTTGGAATTGTAATTACTCCATTTTGAAGATCCCAACGTAAAATCACTTGCGCTGTTGTTTTGCCGTGTTTCTCCGCAATCTCTTGTAATGTTTCGTTATCTAATAATTGACCTTGCATTAATGGTGACCATGCTTCCATTTGAATACCTTGTTCTTTACAGAAAGCTTGTAGTTCTTTTTGTGTTAAACGAGGGTGGTATTCTACTTGGTTAATCATTGGTTTAATTTCTGCATCTTTCATTACATCTTGTAAGTGATGGATTTGGAAGTTACTTACACCAATTGCACGTACGCGCTTTTCTTTATAAAGTGTTTTTAACGCTCTCCACGTATCTTTATATTTTCCTTCTGAAGGCCAGTGAACAAGATATAAATCTAAATAATCTAGTCCTAATTTTTTTAGACTCTCTTCGTATGCAGCGATTGTTGTTTCATATCCTTGGTCTGCGTTCCACACTTTTGAAGTGATGAATAAATCTTCTCTTGAAATACCAGTTGCTTCGATACCTGCACGAATTCCTTCACCTACAGCTTTTTCATTTCCGTAAATTGCAGCTGTATCGATGCTGCGGTATCCTGCTTTAATCGCTGATTTTACAGCTTCTACAAGTTCTGGTCCTTCTTCTACTTTAAATACACCTAAACCGAACCAAGGCATTTCTACACCGTTATTTAATACTGCTTTACTTTGTAAGTTTTTCATTTTATTTTCTCTCCTTTTATTTTACTTGATCTCTTTTTTCTAATGTCATGCTCCACGCTGTTAAAATCACAGCGGCTACTACCATAAGACCGCCTACCCAAGCAGTATGGATTAATCCTAACGAATTCGTTACAAGGCCACCTATATAAGAACCTAAAGCGATTCCTCCGTTAAATGCGGCAATATTAATTGCTGAAGCAACATCAACCGCACTCGGAACAAAGCGCTCTGCCAATATAACTACATATACTTGTAGCCCCGGAACATTCATAAATGCGAATAGTCCCATGAAAATAATTGTGATTAATCCAGCTACTTTAAATGGCGCTGTAAATGTTAAAACAAATAGTATAATCGCTTGAATTAAGAACATGTAAAATAGCGCTCGGATCGGATTATGATTCGATAATTTTCCGCCAACCATATTCCCTATCGCAATTGCAATTCCATACACTAATAAAATGATGGTAACGGTACTTGCTTCAAACCCTGTTACTTCTTGTAATAGTGGTGATAAATACGTAAATGTTACGAACGTACCGCCGTATCCAAGTGCAGTAATAATGAAAACAAGTAACAGTCTTCCATTTTTAATTAGTTTGAATTGATCACGAAACGATACAGGTACACCATTTTTTAAATTAGATGGGACGAGTATACTGTTTGCGATAAAAGCAATAATTCCAATTACGACAATCGCCATAAATGACGCTCTCCAGCCAAATTGTTGACCGATAAACGTTCCAATTGGTACACCTGTAATAGTCGCAACTGTTAATCCAGTAAACATAATCGCAATGGCGCTAGCACGTTTATTCTCTGGGACGATTGCGGCCGCAATTGTAGATCCTATCGACATAAACACACCATGTGCAAACGCAGATACAACCCTTGCGATAATTAATATAGTGAAACTTGTTGCTACTGCCGCGATCCCATTACCAATAATGAAAATAACCATAATCCACATTAATAATGTCTTTCTCGACATACTAGCCGTTAGCGCTGTTAAAACAGGAGCCCCTACTGCCGCACCTAATGCATATAGGGAAACAGTTAAACCAGCTGTTGTAACAGAAACATTTAAATCTTTTGAAATAGATGGTAATAAACCGACACTAATAAACTCGGTCGTACCAATCCCGAACGCACTAATTGCTAGTGCTAATAAAGCAAACATACTTCTTCGATTCGTCTGAACTTCCGAAGATGGTACTGTATATGAACTCAATTGAATTCCTCCTTATTACAAGAAATCCAATCATAATAGTGCGATAAAAAGGCCCTTTTATCTTCTAAAAAAAATATTTAATCTCTACAAATGCTATTATGAATGGTTTCATTCTTTTTTTGAAGAACGCACTTTAAAGTACGATAGGCACCAAAAAGTAACATAGTCACTTTTCAGTACCGTACTACTCATTTGCCTCTTACATGTGCTATTATGAAACATATTTAACATGATAAAAAGTACGTACTTTAAAGTGCTATAGGTACTAAAAAGTAACATTTGTATGATTTAACTTATTTTACTCACAATGGGAGGGTTTCATATGAAGCAATACAATATTCCTGTAGAGGCAACTTTAGAAGTTATCGGCGGCAAATGGAAAGTTGTTATCCTTTGTCACTTAACGAAAGGTACAAAGAGAACGAGTGAATTAAAACGCTCAATGCCTGGTATTACACAAAAAATGTTAACACAACAATTACGTGAATTAGAAGACGACGGCGTTATTCAAAGAAAAGTATACAACCAAGTCCCGCCAAAAGTAGAATATTCTCTTACTGATTACGGTTGGTCTTTAGAATCCATTCTTGATTCTCTTTGTTCTTGGGGCGAATGCCATCTTGAAAAAGAAGGTAAGACATCGATGCTAATTGCGGAAGGTGAATAATAGGAAAAAGGAAAAAACGAACATGAATTTGTTCATTTTTTCCTTTTTTTCTTATTATATATGTACATTTCTAATTGAAACAAAATATTTTATACGCTTTCATACCTTGTCAGTACTACGTTATACGCTCGATATGAAATAATTAGGAATCATTTTTATGTTAACATAGGTGTATATAGTATATAATATAGGATATATATTATATACACTTTCCGGTAACGGAGCTTTTCCATTATGCGGACAAGCCATATATCGGACAGTTCATAAATAATAAGTAAGACGTTATGGTTTTAGATTTATGTTTGCAGCTTACTTGCTGTCATAAATTTAAAGGCATTTTATTGTGTTTTGTGAAACTTTGTATAAAGTTTCGTAACCGTTTACTATCTTACTTATCAAAAATAAGAGTATTGCTATCGTAAAGGAGAATTGGAGATGCCAGAAACTATGACTCAAACAAAGCCAGAACAAGAAACTGTACAAATTTCTGCTAGCCAAGGACAACTTGATGTACTTGATCAGTTGTTAAAACCTGAGGTACAAGAATCATTAACAACACTAGTAGAACAGCTTCCAAAATTAACTGAGCTTGTTAACATTTTAACTAAGTCTTATGACTTCGCTCAAACTGTTGCTACTGATGAAGTATTAAAAAGCGACACTGTTGGTGCAATCACAGAGCTTGTAGAACCTGTAAAAGATACAGTGAAAAGCATGGCTGCAACTGCAATCGAAGCGAAAGATCGTGCTGACGAAAGCAACGAAGTTATCGGCCTATTCGGTCTTTTAAAATTACTAAAAGATCCACAAGCACAAAAAATGTTCCGCTTTGTGAACGCATATCTTCAAATTAGTGCAGAACGTAACAATAAATAAGTTAACTTATAACAACAATTAGTAAAGACGGGGGATATCATACTATGTCAAAACAAATTGTCATCTTAGGCGCTGGTTATGGCGGTCTTCTTGCCGCTTTAAACGTACGTAAATATTACAGCAAATCAGAAGCACAAGTTACAGTGATTAACCAATACCCAACACACCAAATCATCACTGAACTACACCGCCTTGCAGCTGGTAACGTGTCTGAGCAAGCAGTTGCAATGCCACTTACAAAGCTTTTCAAAGGTAAAGACATCGATCTAAAAATCGCAACAGTTGAGTCATTCTCAGTTGATAGCAAAGAAATTAAACTAGCTGGCGGCACTACTTTATCTTACGATGCACTTGTAGTTGCTTTAGGAAGTAAAACTGCTTACTTCGGTATTCCAGGACTAGAAGAAAACAGCATGGTATTAAAATCTGCTGCTGATGCAAACAAAATCTACAAACACGTTGAAGATCGTATTCGTGAATACGCGAAAACGAAAAACGAAGCTGATGCTACAATCGTAATCGGTGGTGGCGGATTAACTGGCGTTGAGCTAGTTGGTGAGCTTGCTGACATTATGCCTAAACTTGCAAAAAGCCACGGCGTAAATCCAAAAGAAGTTAAACTTCTTCTTGTTGAAGCAGGTCCAAAAATCCTTCCAGTATTACCAGACCACTTAATCGAACGTGCAACTACTAGCCTAGAAGCACGCGGCGTTACATTCTTAACTGGTCTTCCTGTAACAAACGTTGCTGGCAATGAAATCGACTTAAAAGACGGTCAAAAACTTGTTGCTAACACATTCGTTTGGACGGGCGGCGTTCAAGGTAACCCACTAATCGGTGAATCAGGTCTTGAAGTAAACCGTGGTCGTGCAACAGTTGATGCATACCTACAATCTACTTCTCACAAAAACGTATTCGTTGCTGGAGACAGCGCTGTTGTCTTCGCTCCAGACGGACGTCCATACCCACCAACTGCACAAATCGCTTGGCAAATGGGTGAGTTAATTGGATACAACTTATACGCAGCACTAGAAGGCAAAGCATTCGAAGAGTTCGCACCTGTAAACTCTGGAACACTTGCTAGTCTAGGACGTAAAGATGCTGTTGCTACAATCGGAGCAAGCAATACTCCACTTAAAGGCTTACCAGCATCATTAATGAAAGAAGCAAGTAACGTTCGTTACTTATCACACATTAAAGGTCTATTCAGCTTAGCTTACTAATCTGAATATAAGCCCGAATCATGCCCTGCATGGTTCGGGCTATTTTTATCCCACTTTAATGGGCAGTAAGACCCCCACCTCAAAATTCAGCGAAAGCAAAGCAGTTAGGTGGGGGATCAACTGCCCATAAAAGTCCGATTGGTTCAACTAATAATCAGCGGGGATGAGGAAAACCCCCACTGATTAAAGTTTCACTTTATCCGAAATTTTCTCTAACTTATTTATTCGGCAAAAAAAATATATACCCTTTAAATTTATCTAAATATACTGACTTTTTATAATGAAAGCTGTCCCGTTCGGAACAGCTCTTATTGTCGCTTTTTGTTGGTAAATCGATATATCGAGGAAATCGCCGATATATTCGGATTTACGCTGATATATTTCGAAAATCGCCGATATGTTTCGAGTTACGGTCGATATATTCAAAAAATCGCCGATATAATTTTTAAACCTTCTTCATTATCCTAACTTCACAAGGCTGTAGTTCTTCTTCCCTTTACGAATAATAATAAATCGTCCATCAAATGAATTCTCTACCGTAACATCCGTACCTACATCCTTTACTTTTTCGCCATTCATAGAAATAGCTCCGTTATTAATATCTTCACGCGCTTGTCGTCTAGATGGTTCAATTCCTAGATCAACTAGCCATTCTACGATGTTTTTCGTCTCTTTTGAAGACTGGAATGTTGGCATTTCTTTAAAGCCTTGCTCAATTTCATCAGCTGTTAACGATTTAATATCTCCGCTAAATAACGCTGCTGTAATTTTCACAGCTTGCAGCAATGCTTCCTCTCCATGAACGAATTTCGTCATTTCTTCCGCTAATACTTTTTGCGCTTCACGTTTATGAGGCTCTGTTTCTAGCTTCACTGCCAATTCATCGATGCGCTCTTTCGTTAAGAATGTAAAGTATTTCAAGTATTTAACTACATCACGATCATCTGTATTCACCCAGAACTGGTAAAATTCAAATGGTGTTGTTTTTTCAGGATCAAGCCAAACTGCACCACCTGCTGATTTACCAAACTTCGTACCATCTGATTTCAATAATAACGGAATCGTCAATCCGAATACTTTTGCTTCGTGCCCTTCTAACTTACGAATTAAATCTAAGCCACTCGTAATATTTCCCCATTGGTCACTACCGCCAATTTGCAGTTGAACATCCTCTTTCGTGTATAAATGATGGAAGTCCATCGCTTGTAAGATTTGGTACGTAAATTCTGTGAAAGAAATTCCTGTATCTAAACGACTTGCTACGATGTCCTTTGCTAACATGCTATTAATGCTAAAGTTTTTCCCGTAATCACGTAAAAACTCAATAATATTTATTTCATGTGTCCAGTCGTAGTTATTTACCATCTTTACTTCGCTATTTCCGCCAAAATCAAATAGCTTTTTCATTTGCGCTGTTAATGCATCTACATTATGCTGAACTACTTCTAACGTTTGAAGTTGGCGTTCTGATTGACGTCCACTCGGATCACCAATTGTTCCTGTTGCTCCGCCAATTAAAATAACTGGATGATGGCCAGCTAACTGGAATCTTTTCATCATCATAAACGGAATCAAATGTCCGATATGCATACTATCACCAGTCGGATCAACTCCGCAGTATAGCGAAATCTTTTTCTCTTCTACTAGCTTACGTAAACCTTCTTCGTCAGTCTGTTGATTAATGGCGCCGCGCCATTCTAATTCATCAATAATGTTCATCTTTTGTCATCCCCTTTATTTTTTAAAAACAAAAAATCCCTATGTCTATGACATAGGGACGATGATTCACCGTGTTACCACCCAGTTTGTATAAATAGTATAGCTACTCATACCACTCTTAGCAATAATATCGATTGCCAATCCGCTTAGCATTACCTAAGATACTCCAGAGTGTAATTCGCAAATTTGTTTGTGCTAGGTTCCAGCATCCCCTAGCTCTCTCGTTAACAGTGACAAACTGCTACTGGGCTCTTTCAACGTATGTTATTTGTTAAATTATTAGCCATTATATTGAATTGAAAACAAATTGTCAACAATACCCAAATATTATTTTAAAATAATTCGCAGTTTCATACGTATATGTTATTCTTTATCTTCTCCAATAATCCTTACTTCACGCTCTAACTTCACGCCAAATTTCTCTTCAACTGTTTTTTGTACGAAGTGAATTAAATCAATGTAATCTTGTGCTGTTCCGTTATCAACATTCACCATAAATCCAGCATGTTTTAGAGAAACTTCCACTCCACCAATTCGCTTACCTTGTAACCCTGAGTCTTGAATCAATTTACCAGCAAAGTTATTTGGTGGGCGTTTAAATACACTACCACATGAAGGATATTCTAGAGGCTGTTTTGACTCACGTTTAAACGTTAAATCATCCATTTTTGCTTTAATTTCTTCATGTACACCTTCTTCAAGTTCAAATCTCGCTTCAAGAATAATGTAATGGTTGTTCGCAAATACACTCTTACGATATCCAAATTCAAATGCTTCTTTCGTCAAAGTACGTAGCTCTCCATCACCTGTCATTACGACAGCTTCTGTTAATACATACGAAATTTCACCGCCGTATGCACCTGCATTCATATATAATGCTCCGCCAACTGAACCTGGAATACCACAAGCAAACTCAAGCCCTGTTAAGTTATGTTCTAATGCAATACGTGATACATCAATAATTGCTGCACCGCACTGTGCTACAATCGTCGTTCCTGTTACAGTAACACCTTTAATATGAATTAAACTTACTGTAATCCCGCGAATTCCACCATCTTTAATAATAACATTCGATCCATTTCCTAAAAACGTAACTGGAATATTATATTTGTTCGCATATTTAATAACTTCTTGAATTTCATCATAATTTGTCGGCGCAACGAACACATCTGCTTTTCCACCAACTTTAATATGCGTATGATTCTTTAACATTTCATCTTGTTTCACATGACCTTCAGGCAATACCGTACTTAAATATTCATAAACCTCTTGCATATTCATTTTACGATTCCTCTATTTCTATATTCTTTTTATCCCGTTATACGGGCCCATAATATCCCCACATACATGAACGAACTTAAAGTGGTGGATACAGTGTACCCAAAATCAATTCGAGACACCTATTAACCTCTTAATTTATAAGAGGTGCCACTCATATTAAAATATATATTGCATAATAAAGCAACCCAAATGGGCTACTAAACTTGACATGTCATCAGAAAGACAACAATTTGTAAAATATATTACTTTTTCAAAACACTACCCTTCAGTATCTTACTATACCACACGAAAATAAAGTGGTATTTTTTTGTAATCTTTACTTTATTTTCATCAACAAAAAAGATGCTTTTACATAGGTAAAGGCATCTTTTTCATTACTTATTTTAAATTACTTTTCGTTCTCTTCTTTTTCTTTATCAAACCATAACAGTTCATCGTTATCCACTTCACCATTATAATTGATTAAGATTTCTTCTCCTGCTTTTATATCTTTATAAGCATAGAAGTTAAATGTATGATTCTCAAAGACAATATCATACGTCGCATTCGGTGTATATGAATGATTGAATAACATGCCGTATCCTAAAAGGATTGCCGTATGATTAATCCCATACTCAAATGCGTAGTCAGCAAGTAATGTTTTCTCAATGTGTTCATGCTGTTCATTCGGATAAGAGATAACTGGCGCTGCGTGTATCAACTCACCTTTTTTAATATCACGAGTTGCAAATACACCTCTATTAAATTCTCCATCACTAAGTTCAGAAGTCTTAACTTCGATCATATACGTCACCTATTTAATTCTTTCTTTGAAGTATTTTAATTCCGCTATTAGCTGAATTTCATCTTCTTAAGCTTGGCAGAAAACGAGCAGAAAAGCAATTAAAATCCGAGCAAGTCTTCGTTTAAATGAAAAAAGGGCACAAACGTTGTGCCCTTTTTAAGTGATATTACTTTTCTAAAATATCTTCTAACAATTTCACTTGCTCGCTAACAGTATGTAATGTCTTCACAGATGTATCATTTCGATGTTTTTCTTCTTCCACACTTGCTAACACTTCTTCTGTAGCCGCAGAAGTTTGCTGGATTACATTGGAAGCATGTGTAACATCCTTTACGATATTCGTCGTTTTAACTTGGAAACTTTCTTGATGACCGACGATTTCTCTCATTACATCATTAATTTCATCAATAAATTTCCCTAAATCCGTTACATTTGTTAAAACACTTACTAGCATTTCATTACATTCTTCTTGTACTCTTTCTGATTTCTCTACTTGCACTTCTACCTTACTTGCTTGATTACTAAAATCCTTCAAAATCCCTTGAATTCTTCCCGCAGAACGATTCGATTCTTCGGCAAGCTTTAATACTTCATTCGCTACAATCGCAAATCCTTTTCCATGCTCACCTGCTCTTGCGGCTTCAATATTTGCATTTAAAGCTAGTAAACTCGTCTGACTTGAAATATTCGTTATTACATCTACAATCTCATTAATTTGCTTCGACTGCATCATTAAATCTCTAAATATAACTCCTGATTGTGAAACAACATCATTTAAACTTTTCATATTTGCTTCAAAGTTTCTTAAAGTATGTACACTACCCTTTGAAATTTCTAAGCTTTCATCAATACGAATCGATGCATTTCTTACTTGAGAAATGATTTGTTCAATATTTCCCTCCATATCATTCAATACTTCTACCGAACGATGCATCATCTCTGATTGTGATTGCGTACCAACCGCTACCTCTTCAAAAGCGAAATTAATTTCACTCATTGACTCCATCGATGTATTCATATTTTGTCTTAAATAATTGAAATTACGATCTAGTTTTACAACCGTTTCCTCAATAAGTCTTTGCGTTTCTTCTAATTCCTGAGCTTTTCTCATTACTTCTTGCTTCTCATCACTTAAACGAGCTAGCAAGTTAGAACCAATTTTCGTGACGCCCCACATAGCGATTGTTACGATTGCTAACAAGCTTGCGAAGTTTGCAGCTTCAGATGCAGCTGTATAAGCAAAAAATTGCTCTGGCCAATAACTACAAAGAATAAATGTGATTACAACTGCCACTCCGCCTAGAATTACAACGAGACGTTCACTTAAATAAATAAGTGAAACGGCTAGTGTAAAATAGACCATTTGAAATACAGCTGGGCTTTCATTAAAAGCTTGTACCATAATGAAAGACATCATAAGTAACATAAATGTCATGATATATTTATACGTCGTTTCCATGCTTTTTATAAAAGTAAGAAGTGTTCCAAATACAACGACAGAAATGCCACAAACCCAAAACGCGATTGCTCTCTCTGTAAAAATATATCCGTAATACCCAATTGCGATGATTCCAAGGAAGAAACTACAAATCGTAATAAACAGCAATAAATGATTTTTCTGTGATTCTTTCTCAAGGTTAGAAAAACAAGTTTTCTTTAACCATTCCATATATAGTCCCACCTTCTGCACTTAATTACTTCAGCTTAAATACCGCACTCACTGGGTTATGATCACTATTTTCAAACTTTAAATCTTTTCCTTGCACATTTACAATCTCAACATTCGGTGAAACGATAAAGCCATCAATAATCGTGACGAAGTTTTCACCTTCTACATATTTCTTCACATCGTCTCTCACCGTCATAACAGAAGGATCTACCGCCCATTTAAAGCCACCATCAGTAAAGTCCTTCGGTAACTCTACTAGCCACTCAGGACGCTCCTTCACAAACTTTGGATCACTTAATTGAACATCAGAAACTAATTGATTCCAATCTCCGCCCATTATTACGTAATCACCTTTTTCATAATGCTTGTTCATATATTCTTTTAAAAACTCTACTTGCTGTTTTCTAATTTTCCCGCCTTCATCGTACGCAGACAAATGTAAGTTTACGAGTCTAACATGCTTTCCATTATTAACAGGGATTGTATGTTCAACAATCGCCCGATCTAAATCAAATAAACGCTTCGGCCAAGGCTCCATTCCAGGAAGCTGGAATCTCTTCGCTTCTTGAACAGTGTATTTAGAAAACGTACTTAACCCAGCCTCCGCATATCCCATTGGATTTGTTATTGGCACTGGAACCCATTTCGTATCGTAGTTCTTGCCAAATGACGAAACATAATCAGGTAATCCTTTTTTCAAAAATTCATGTTCATTCACATCAAATGATCGAAGTGATTTTATATCAACTTCTTGTAGTAGCGCAAAATCACTATTCTCATTTTGTAAAAACGAAAGCATATTCTTTAGGTTAACTTTCGTTTGCTCTTTACTACTTGAACCAGATCCCTTTCCCCCATCCATAAAGAAATCTTGCTCCTTATCTAATCCAGCATATCCAATATTAAATGTTGTAACTTTAAATTCATTTCCTGTCGCTAATACGCGCTCTTTATTATTTTCCACCTTCAAACTTACACTATCCGCAGGCTGTTCTTTAGTAAGTGTCATATACCCTAAAAAACCACCTACAACTCCCAATCCTACTAAAATACATATAAGTACTATTTTTAATAATTTCTTCAAATAAACGCCCCTTTTCTAAAACACATAACTTAATTATCTTTATTTTCAGTTAACTAAAACTGAATGACAGACATAAGAAATATTTTATCATATCAAAAACCTTATATCACTATATTTAGTTTATAAACAATAACTCTTGCTCTTACATTATCAAAAATACAAAATCCCCTAACTCCTTCACTGGAAATCAAGCGCAATGTTTAGTACACTATATGTAATAATCATAGGCGATGGAGTTCGCCATAAACGCTGCTTAGCTAATGACTCCTACCAGTATAACTACTGGTAGGAGTCTATTTTTTTGAGCAAGCTATTTAAAGAGGTGAGAAAATTGATTTATATTATCGTCGGCATTGCCGGTATATTAGGGGCCCTTTCTCGTTATTATTTAGGTCTTACGATTCATGAATCTTGGCATTATACATTTCCACTAGCTACATTACTGATTAACTTAGTCGGCTGCTTCTTATTAGCGTGGCTGACTACGTATATCGCTAAGCTCAACATCTTATCTTCAGATGTAATCACAGGCATCGGGACAGGATTCATTGGTTCTTTTACGACGTTTTCAACATTTAGTGTAGAAACTATTCAATTGATCAATCATTCCGAGTGGAGCATAGCCTTCTTATATGTATCATGCAGCATACTTGGTGGCCTCATTATGTCTGGACTTGGCTATACACTAGGTAATTTCTTACTTAAGAAACATCTTACGGAAGGTGATCACTTATGATGGAAGCTTTATTAGTCGCAACAGGGGGATTTTGCGGTGCGATTACGCGATTTGCAATTAGCAATTGGTTTAAAAAAAGAAATAAAACTTCCTTTCCAATTGCTACATTTCTCATTAATATAACAGGAGCGTTTTTACTCGGATATATAATTGGCAACGGAGTCACTACAGGTTGGCAATTATTATTAGGTACTGGATTTATGGGTGCATTCACAACATTTTCAACTTTTAAACTAGAATCTGTTCAGCTTCTCAATCGTAAAAGCTTTAGCATATTCCTTTTATATTTAAGCGCTACTTACATAGTTGGTATCCTCTTCGCATTCCTTGGAATGCAGCTAGGCGGAATATAAAAAAGAAAGCGACTCTTATCAGTCGCTTTCTTTCATAAGAAATAAGTCCCACCATATGGAATGGAAAAGAAACTAGCTGGATACACATCATAATTCACACTTTGCATCGGAAATTGTGAGTATGGCATATACTGTCCTTGCATCATTTGTGCCAAATATGCTTGTTGCTGCATTTGAATCGCTTGATTCATAGCATGAATGGTCTCCTGCGCCCCAGCGAGCGTAATAGCTGCTCCCACTTGTCTACCACTATAAAAATAATGATTCATTATGATTCAACTCACTTATTATTTTTCTTCCATATCGTATGTTTCTATTTCATGGTGAGTGTTTTATTTCAATTAACGAGTTCCCTACTATAGCTCTTCCAAACGGTTATTTTGTGCCAAAGTATGCCTTTTGGAACATACACATTCTTATCGCATTATGATAGTTACCGTCAACGAAAAACTCGTCTAACAGTTCACCTTCCACCATAAATCCAACCTTTTTATAAACATGTACAGCTTTTTCATTTTCCTTATCCACCACTAAATAAATCTTATGCATATTTAATACAGAAAAAGCATAATCCATCGCTAAATGCGTCGCTTCCGCTGCATAACCATATCCTTGATAATTTGGATCAATAATAATTTGAAATTCTGTTCTACGGTGAATATAATCGATTTCCACTAATTCGACTAATCCAACCATTTCATTGTCTTTTTCAACGATAAATCGGCGTTCACTTTGATCATGTATATGTTTATCGTATAAGTCTTGTAGCTCCACAAATGCCTCATACGGCTCTTCAAACCAATACGACATAATATGTGCATTATTATTAAGTTCATGTACAAACTTTAAATCTTCTCGCTCTAATGGACGCAATTTCAATTCCTGATTCATTTCTATAACCTCCAAGTAAAAGAAACCTCTTCACTTAATTTCTCAATTTTTTTCAATTTCAAACGCCCTAATTTTATTGTAAACCTTTAAGTAACTTGAAGGTCAAGATGTAAAAAAGTAGTGCAAACTTATGTCTGCACTACTACTCTTTTCTCAAATCTCTCATATTTGATATGTATAAAGCAATAACTAAAACAAGAATCGCTCCTGCGTATAATAACGTCTCCATCGGTTCCTCATGAGACACAATAATCAATCGAATTAACGCCGTGATTCCGATATAAATGAAATAACGTAACGGGAAATGATAATTCGATTTAAAATACTTAATGATTAATGCTATGAACTCGAAGTATAAGAAATAGACGATGATACTTTCAACTAATTTATATGACGTATACTTCTTCGCTGAAAATATGTATTGAATAAAAGTAATCGTCTCATTAATTAAAAAGATAGATAAGACAATGGATAATATAATTAGCGCTATATTTAATATCCACTGTAAAACACTCGCGATAAAATAATCGATATTAAATTTCATTTTCTCATTAAACTCCCCTTCGTATAAGTACTTATTCATTATAGCAAAATTATAATTGAAGGTGAGTTAAATCATATTTTCGTCCTTTATTAGCGCCGGTGTGTGGGATGTTCATTGTTTGGAGGAGTCTTTTAACCGCAGAACTAGATTGCATATTAAGAAAATCCCTCAACTTGCTATTAGTAGTTATCATTCCAAACAGAAGTGTGTAGTCTTGTAAAGCACGTAAATGAGCATTTTTAGACGTACTATTACAGTTTGAGCAGCGCCATCCCTGTTTTTCTTTTAACATTGCCATTGTAAAACATTCCTCACATTGCACGCCCTTTAGCAATTCCTCTTTTTTCACTTTATATTGTGCAAGAATATTTTGTCGCTGCGGAATGTGCTCATTCATAATTTGATTTATAAGTCTATCTACATTATCAATTACGTCTTCTTTATATTGACTTTCCATTTGTTTAATTCTATTAGGTAAATTTGCACCGTGGATAATTTTATTAGGAAGCATTTCATCTGAAGTTTTAATAATTGTACGAGGAGAACTAATTACAACGAGAGATTCAATCGGAATATTATATAAACCATGCAAAATCAGCCATTTTCTCAGCTGCATCTCTTGCCGTTTCACTTGTAAAAGCGGATCTGGAAACCCCTCTTCTGAAGTACCATCTGCGATTCGAATGAGTTGATTAAACTTTGCATCAAAAATTAACGTACCAATGATATTTTTTATTTCAAGAAAAAGAAGAAAACATGAGGAAACTATGAGGGCATCAATTTGAAAATAATGTTTCTGATCAAACAATCTGATGTCATGTAAAATGCTATATTTTGTTTCAGATAGAAAACTAAGCGGATATTCAATTGCCTGCTCTCCTTTATAGCCAGCCATAAATTTCGCTAGACTTTCAACCACCACATTCCTTTTTGGATGATGAGCAGGCAATCTTCTAAGTAAAGCTTCTAATTGAAGCAAATGTACGGACATTTTCCGTTCTTTCACAATCATCTTTATTCCCCTCCAAAATATATCAGCGATTTTTCAAATATATCAGCGCAACTCAAATTATATCGGCGATTTTCGAAATATATCGTCGCAACCCAATTTATATCAGCGATTTTCATAATATATCGACTTACCGACAAAAAACGACACAACATACACACATAAAATCCTATACACAGTATAGCATCACATCTAAAATCGCACTGTAAACATAATATGAATCCGCCCATTTAATTACGCCGTTTTCAAAATGAGAGATTTACATTCACCTCATGTAAAAGACCTTTTTATAAGTATGAAAAAATTTTAGGAATTAGTTTATCTTTTTTTAATGTTTTATTTAGAGGCAGTTTATACTCGAGTATTAACATAATAAACGTAGTAACTATTACTATAATCACAAACCGTACAACTTACATTTATAAAATGAGGAGACGATAAAAATGAACAAAAAAACGAAAGCACTATCATCTATATTGCTCGGACTCACAATCGCACTAACCGGGTGCGTTGGTACGAAAGCCGAAGAAAATCATAGTAAACCGAAACAAGAACAAGCTGCTAAAGAAACAAAAAAGGAAAATAAGTTAACGAAAGGCCAAAAAATGGCTAACATTCTTAGCGACACAAATTGGCAAGGTACACGAGTATTAGATAAAGATAAAAATGACTTAACAAAAGAAAATGCAAACTTCATTGGTCTTGCAAAATATGATGCAAAGTCAGGAAGATATGAATTCTTTGACGCTAAAACAGGTGCAAGTCGTGGCGATAAAGGAACTTTCTTTATCACAAATGATGGGAAGAAGAGAATATTAATTTCAGAATCAATGAAATATCAAGCTGTTGTTGATATGACAAAGCTAAATAAGAATGTATTTACTTATAAACGAATGGGGAAAGATGCTAACGGTAAAGATGTAGAAGTTTTCGTTGAACATGTTCCATATAAAGAAAAAGAGCTTTCTTTCACTGATCCGGACAAGCAGCTGAACACGACTACAGGCGATATCGTTAAAAACGTTGATGGAGATAAGATTTTAGGCGGAACCCTTTGGCACGGAACAAAAGTATTAGATGAAGCTGGTAATGATGTGACACAGTTTAATTCGAATTTTATAAGTCTAGCAAAATTCGATGACAAGTCTAATAAATATGAATTCTTCAATAGCGAAACAGGCCAAAGCCGCGGTGACTATGGCTACTTCGATGTGTTGCATGAAAATAAAATAAGAGCTCATGTTTCAATTGGAAATAATAAATATGGTGCGGCTCTTGAACTTACTGAACTAAATAATAAGAAATTTACTTATAAAAGAACTGGTAAAGACCAAGCAGGGAAAGACATCACTGTATTTGTTGAACATGAACCTTATACAGGTGATATGAAACCACAATTTAGTTTTTAATTTGTTTGATTAAAAATCTATATTTGATATTTAGAACATGAAGAAGCATAAGCTGACCAAAACGGTCAGCTTATGCTTCTTTTTACATGTAACAACCACTACAGCTCTTCAATTACCTTCGTTAGCTTTTGAAGCGCTGATAAAAGATTTGTTAATTCTTCAGATAAAAAAACTGCTGCCTACAAAATCTAGACAGCAGCTACAGTATACATTTTATAACTAATAAACAGCAATCGGCCCATAAGGACCTTTAATAATTTCTATTCTTGTTTCAAAAATATCTGTCAAAAGCGTTGAGTCCATAACTTCTTCTACTGTTCCAAAAGCAGCAATTTGTCCATCTTTCATCGCACAAATTTTATCAGAGTATTTAGCTGCAAAATTTATGTCATGCATAACAGTCAAAATTGTTCTTCCAAATTCATTAGCCGCACGTCTCAAATGCTCCATCATTTGAACAGATCGAGCAACATCAAGGTTGTTCAGCGGCTCATCCAAAAGTACATATTCAGTCTCTTGGCACAATACCATCGCTACATATGCCCTTTGTCTTTGACCACCAGAAAGCTCATCTAAATATCTATTCTCTAAATTAGTTAAATCTAGGAAGTCGATATATTTAGAAATAATAACTTCATCCTCTTTCGTTAATCTTCCCTTTGAATAAGGAAAGCGCCCAAATCCAACTAATTGTCTAACCGTAAGCCTCGTTACAAAATGATTTTCTTGTCGCAATATAGTTAAAACTTTTGCTAAGTCTTTTGATTTGGATTCAGAAACATCCATATTTGCTACCTGGATTTGTCCTTCGTCCATATCTAAAAGTCTACCAATCATCAAAAGTGTCGTTGACTTTCCAGCCCCATTCGGTCCAATTAAAGAAGTAAAGCCCGCTTTTGGTATTTCAATATCCAAAGGTCCTATTTTTACCTTATCAGTATAGAACTTTTTAACATTATCAATTTTTATCATAAAGCCCTCTTCCTTAAAACTATAGTTAAGAATATAATTCCACCAAATAATTCAATAATAACTGAAACTACACCTTGAGCATGGAATACATGATACATTAAAAAGTATGCGCTCGTCATTATTAAAAATCCGATTGCAAAAGCCATTGGGAAAATATATCTGTGATCATACGTCGATGCCGCCTGATAACTCAAAGTCGCTACTAAAAAGCCGTAGAAAGTAAGTGGCCCAATTAGAGCTGTTGAAATGGACATTAAAATAGCTACTAATACAAGCGTATAAATTACACTAGGTTGATATTTAACTCCAAAGGAAGTAGCAACATCCTTTCCTAATGACAAAACGTTCAAATTCTTAGAATGAGCGAAAATTAATACTGCCACAATTATGATCATAGGAATTACAATAGGAAAATAAGCAGGATCTGCATGATTAACAGAACCAAATAATCTAGCTTGTAAAATATCAAATTCTGAAGGCACAAGTAGTTTTCTCATGAAAGTTGACACAGAATTTAGCCCGGTACCAATAATAATTCCAACTAAAAGCATAAGTTGTAAGTTCCCGTATTTACCGGAAAGTAGCCATCCATAAAGTATCAAACTCATGAAGACCATAACAACGACTTGAAATAAAAATGATCCAATTCCATTAAAATTGATCAATGCACTAACACCAAAGAAGAATACTGTACTCGTTTGAATTGCTGAATAAAGTGATTCGAAACCTAAAAGTGACGGAGTAATAATCTTATTATTCGTAATGGATTGGAAAGCAACTGTCGACAAGCTATGGCAAACAGCTGCAATAATCATTGCAACAATAGCTACTATCCTTCTCTTAACAACTGGGATAAAAGAAGGTGAATCTATCGGAACTGGATTGTTATACACTAAAAGTCCATATGAAGAAAGAAGGCCTAAACCAATCAATGTGATTAGTAAAATCCAATAACGTCTTGCTTCTTTCTTAAAACGAAAAGCGCTAGCTGATCTACTTTCATTATGAAGGCTAGAATCGATTTCGACATTTTCTTTATTTTTATATTCTAATGTGATCATCGTAGCCTCCTTGGTTTTCTTTGTCTCAATAAAATAGTAATAAACACAACTGCTCCCACTGTTGCAAGTATTAAAGAAACAGGTAGTTCAAACGGCTTTATAATTGTTCGAGAAATGATGTCACAAGCAGTTATTGTCCCCATTCCGATCAGACACACCCAAGGTAAATTACTTCTAAGATCATCACCTCTAAACATGGAAACAATATTTGGAACAATTAACCCTAAGAAAGGTAAATTTCCAATAACAGCTGCAACAATTCCAACGGCAAAAGAAATAAGGGCCGTTCCAAAAAGAACAATTCGGTTGTAATTAACTCCAAGGCTTGTTGCAACATCTTCTCCTAGTCCAGCTAAAGTCAATCTATTCGCATACATAAAAATAAGCAAAGTAACGATAACAATCAGCCATAAATATTCGTATCTTCCCACCTGAATGTTAGCAAATGAACCTACAAACCAAGTTTCAATACTTTGCGTCATTTGAAAAAGAAGTCCCATAAAAGTAGACACTGCAGAAATAACTGCTCCAAGCATCAATCCAATAATTGGGACAATTAAAGACGAACGAAGCTTAACTCTTCTTAAAAATAGAAAGAAAATCATAGTTCCTATAAAAGAAAAAATGATTGCACCAGTCATTCTTTGAACTAACGTCGGGGAAGGAAACAATAAATACACAAAAAGCAGGCCTAAGCCTGACCATTCAATAGTCCCCGTTGTAGTAGGTTCAACAAAGCGATTCTGTGTAATGAGTTGCATGACAAGTCCTGCCATCGCCATCGCAGCTCCAGTAAGCATTAATGCAGCTGTTCTCGGAACGCGAGTGATGAAAAACATCTCTGTTCCGTCCTCTTGTCCACGTATATCATAAACTCCAGTAAACAGTGATATAATCCCTAAAATTACAACAATTATAATCGCTATTATAAAAGGTTTTGTCCATAATTTATTGTGATTATAAAACTGGGGTTGAGAAAAATTCTCAACCCTAGAAATTATATTTTTTGACACTGTTTCGTACTCCTTTACACTACTTAGCTAAAGTTTTTGCCATATTTCCAAATAACTCTATATAAGTTTGAATTGATTCATTTGTGTAAGTATCTTCTGGTGCATAAATAACTTGTTTCTTAGAAACAGCAGTTGTGTTTTGAAGAGCAGGTGATTTAGAAATAACATCCTTAGCAGGTGTTGACTTAGCTGCATCAGATGTTGCAGCATCACGATCTAATACAAAAATCCAATCAGGATTTGTTTGTGCAATAGCTTCAACAGAAACGTCATCACCTTTATGACCTGCAGTAGAATTAGAAACTTCTAACGCTGGAGTCCAACCGAAAATTTCATACATTGGTCCCCAAACACGACCAGAGTACGGCGCAGCAAAGCCAATATTACCACCAGTAACGATAACACTCATAACTTTATCTTTTCCGTTATAAGCAGATTTTGCTTTTTCAATAGATTTATCGAAATCAGCTACTAATTGTTTAGCTTCTTTATCTTTATTAAAGATTTTTCCTAAAGTAATTGTAGAATCCTTAAGTCCTTTTACTAAGTTTTCTCCAGGCTTAGTAGCTTTCTCAGAAACATCAAAATTAAGATCAATAACAGCTGCATTTGGCACTAATTTTTTGATTTCTTCGTAATGATCAGCAAATCTTTGACCAACAATTACAAGGTCAGGGTTTGCAGCGGCAATAATTTCAAGATTTGGTTCACGGTGATTCCCAATATTTTGAACTTTTTCATCCTTTTTATATGCTGAATCAGCAGGCATAATATCCTTTGGAGCAGCCGCTAATTTAATTCCCCAATCAGCTAAAGTTTCAAACGTTCTATTATCTAAAGCAACTACATTCTTTGGATTTACAGGAACAGTAACTTTTCCATGCGCATCAGTGATTTCAACCGTTTTTGGCTTATCACTACCATTATCTTTAGTAGCCTTCGAAGTTTCTTTACCTGAATCTGAGCAAGCTACTAACATTAAAGTGAAAATTGCTAGAATACTTACTAATTTTAAAAGCATAGTTTTTTTCATACGTATACTCCTTATTATGTAATTTATTTCGAAAATGATGACTTCCAAAGATTGAATTAGATAATAACTGCTATTCACCTAAATCAATATTGATAATCATTTTCATTTGAATATCCTGTAAATAAGTATAGTCATTAATTATGTGAAAATCTTGTGAATGGTGTGAGTTAATAAAATTAAAAATAAATTTGATACGGTCTCAACTAATGCGCAGCAGATCCATCCCCCACACCTTATAAAACATGGTTTTTACTGCAAAAAAATGACTATTTCCTGATAGCAATCTTCTTTTTATAGTTTCTGTCTTTTCATATTTCACAGAAACTACTTTATGATCTTATTTTTATCATTCAACCATTGAATAGCCTCTGCCATGTATTGTTTGAATATATCTATTTTTCTTCTCACACTTTAACTTTTTTCTTACATACCCAATATATAAGTCTACTACATTTGGATTTACGACTACGTTATGTCCCCAAACTTGGTTCAAAAGCATTTCACGGCTCAATATTGTATTTTTATTCTTGATTAAAAATACAAGTAAATCGTACTCACGCTTCGTAAGCGAGAGATTTTTACCACCTTTTTTCACAATATTGCTAGATGCATCAACAAAGAGATCTTTAAACTGATAAAAGGTTATCTCATTTTGCTGGTTACAGTTACTTCTCCTTAAAATAGCTTGCACCCTTGCTACTAATTCTTCTTTCGCAAATGGTTTTCTTATATAATCATCAGCTCCTGCTTGTAACCCTGCTACGCAATCCTTGCTAGAAATATTGTCGGTCACAATAATGATGGGTGTCATTTTAACAAGTCGTATTTTCCTGCAAATTTCTGGTCCAGATATACTTAATGAATCCCAATCTAATATGATAATATCCCAATCTTGTTCATATGCTATATTTAAACCTTCGTTTTCATTGTGAAGTTTTAAAATGAAATGGCCTTCTTCCGTTAAACCGCTTACGATTTTCTTTGCTAAAGACCGTTCATTTTTAATTACTAACACCTGCCTCACCGATGGTTCACCTCTACTTCAATATAACTTAGTTACATAAAAAATTATTTAAGATTTATAAATATTAAATCCCTAAAAAATCCATTAAAACAGCTTATTAGGAGAACTCTATATAATCTTACAATAGGTATAGATAGAAACACAAAACATATTAAGATTTGAATAAATTGATTTTATTAATAAAAACTCACCAATCGGGCATTTACGATCAGCTATAGTATCTACCTGCTTATCATCCATAACCATTCTTTATTTTCTGTTTCAGGGGTACTGCCTCACCCCTATCAACTTAAGTATTTTATAAAAGAACAAAACAAAAAGAACCATAACCTCACCAACCTGGCAAGATTATGGTTCATATCATACAATGTGATTTGAACCATAACTCAGCCACAATTTGAACCATATTATTGCCATAATTCACTCTTTTTTTAGAGGATGTTTATAAAATATGAAGCATATCATTGCCCAAAGTTCTTAATTAACCCATAACCTTGCCACTATTTTCAGTTTTACCTCCAATTACATATTCTTAATTCAATTAGTATCACATAAAAATTAAAAAATCATAATTATTATAATAAAATTCCTGTGAGGGAATTGGTAGACGCTCTCGACTTGCAACCCAGTATCCTTTTGCGACGTGTGGATTCGACTCTCGCCAAACTCATCACAAAAAGCACCTTTTCAGGTGCCTTTTGTGATTTTATAATGCATCTTACTTTTCTCTTATTCGTTATAAATAAAGCTTTGCTAATTTCCAGTAGAGTTAGAAACTATTCTGTAAAGACAACCAACACTATGTTACTAGCGATACCCTAATTTCTTTAATAAATCTAGGTAAGTTTCTCGAAAAACTGGTTTAAGGAGACAGGCTGGTTCAGAAAGATGTTTAGCAAGCTGGTGTCCACTGGGATAAATCCCTTGCTTATATAGGTTATAAGTATGATGCTCAATTTCTTTAATAATTCTTATCTTCCGTTCTTCTTTCATCTTTAATTGATAACTTTTATATCTCTTACTAATTTTATTACATACTTCTGAGAAATTATTTCTTCCTGCAGAACGAGAAATCTCTAATTTCTGTAAAATTAAATATAAACTCAAATCTTCATATAAATTATCATTTACAACCTTCTCTAACGCTTCTTTTCTTTCATCGTTTCGTTTTTTGATAATGCTATCTTTATGTATCTTATGTTTCAATTTAATTTTCCGATATAAATTAGGGAAATGTTTTTTTATTGTAACTGGTGCATACCCATACTTTATACGTATGTCAGCTAAGCTTTTCGATCCAGTTGATTCTAATTCTTTTTCTAATACATCTTTTAAACTCGATTTCTTAAATTGCCTACTCTTTATATTCATTTTCTTTTTACTATCTTTTGCTTTAATTATTAACATAAGGTTATTCATTTCCTCTTTATATTGAAAAATTTCCTTTGTAAGAAGATTATACAGCTTAACATTAGAGTGGTAAGAGAATTCAAAAAGAGAGTCAATAGATGGATATTTCCTTCCATTTAACCAATTAAATATAGAAGTTGGATTTACAGAAAAAAACTCTGCTATTTCCCTTCTATAAAGACCTAATTCTTCCTTGATTTCTTTTATAATAATTATGCTTTTATACTTTAATGGTACCTCCAACATCTTCGGAGCCATTTCTAATAATAGACCGTAATTATTGACCAATGCTTTCTCTTTGCTAGTTACGTAATATTGAGCTTCTTTAATTTTATAATTTTTAGTTTCTCCTAACCATTCTTGACAATACTGACAATACCCCATACGAATCTCCCCGTGTAGATACATCAATTTCTTTGAACAATTCCAACATTTTTCGGATAACCTACTCTTATGCACTTTACAATATTTACTTCCTCGCAAATACCAGATTAACGGTTCATAAATAGGGCTTTCTTGCTTTTTCCATTCATCTAAACAAGCTGAACACCATTTCCTATGATTAT
This sequence comes from Bacillus cereus group sp. Bc031, assembly GCF_027716265.1. Taxonomy (NCBI): domain Bacteria; kingdom Bacillati; phylum Bacillota; class Bacilli; order Caryophanales; family Bacillaceae; genus Bacillus; species Bacillus cereus group sp. Bc031. Next base: position 5,297 of record NZ_JAQFUL010000062.1, on the reverse strand, counting down.
CTAATATTTTTCTCACATTTATAATTGATGTCCATGACAGCATAGTTAAATAAGTAATATCGTTCCTTACCGTTAATTTCTCTAATGCTTGTACATAATCTAAACAGATATCACCAAAGCCATTTATTCCTTGCGTAACTGATGATACTCCTTGAGTATGTAGCTTATTTCTTACTGATTCATGCTTTAATTCTTTAACAATAATTCTTTTAATTAATACTCCAACCTTAACATTATGGATATAAGCTAACCTTGAGATATAGCTAGTCAAACTTTCTACATAGGGAGTCCCTAATCCTATAGGCTCTATTGAATAAAGTGTACTAACATCTACTTTATATTTATTGCTTATCACTGGATCTATACTTTGAATCCCCATTATTTCACTTCCCTATTACATCACGTTTCGCTTTTCTAACGCCTACATTTTTCTTTGAGTTACCATGCAGATTTGAAGATACTTGATTAACTGAATCTACATTAAATTTATCTAGTCCCATTCTTACTCGCAATTCAATAACTTTATCTTTATCTTCATTAAATTTATCTTCACCTACTTTAATTTCTTCCATCATTACTTCTATTTTACTAATCGGTAAAGCGTACTTTTTCAAAGACTGTAAACTGATTGTAGCCTCACCATTGTTTAAGGTACCAACTAAGCACCGACTAAGCCAATCTTTCAAAACTCCTACACATCCCAGTGTACGCTCATATATGAAATCATAATGATTTATTAAATCTGGTTCTTTCTCTAAGGGGAGTTGTTGCTGTAAATTTGCTAAAACATTGACAAAATGTTTTAGTTCATCAATATTATTGGCATTATATCTTGCAAAGTGAATGTCTGTAACCCTTCTACTTAATTGTCCACTTAAATTAATAAAATCAGCTAAATCATAATGACCAACAAGAATATGTAATACACCAGATATGTTTGCTAAGGATTTAATAACATCTAATTGCAAGTGCAACGTTTTTCCACTTGCAATATTTGAAAAATGTTGAGCTTCATCAATTAAAAAAGCCAACGGCTTTCTATAATAAAATGCTTTTTCTAAAGAACGCCTTAATTCAGGAGATGTTCTTTTGTCATAAGGACTTATTTTTGTTCTACTGCCATCCTTTTTTAAGGTATCGTAATCTACCTTAAAATCAATTAATGGTTCATTTAAAGCTTCTAATGCCCTTTTATAATAAGCTTTCCAATTAAATCTTCCTAATTCTGGAGAAGGTAACTCTAAACCTGTAATGGGTATCCTGTTATCTATGTCTTGTTTTTCAGAACACCATTGATAAATTTTACGTACTACCAATTCTTGTACAGTAGTCTTTCCCACCCCAGTTGGACCAACTACCATAATTAAATTACTTCCAGCCGGGTTTTTAATACGTTCAACTAAATCCTCTACAATATTCTCCATAATAGGATGTTCAACTTTTACATATTGTTCAAACCATGTCCCTCTTTTTTCACTAGACTCTAATAAAAGTTCTTGGGGAAAATTTCTTTGCGAAGACATCATTACCCTCCCTCACCAAATCGCTTTAATGGCTTAAACTCAAAATTCAATACATTAATCTTTTCCTGGGTAGTAAATGCTTCCTCAGCTTCTTGTTGATTTTCAATAATTAATCTATCACCTTTCTCTTTACTAGTAATTGATTGCATTTCTCGATCTTTAATTGCCTGTTCAAATGCTTTTTCACTTTTTTCGCTCTTGTTAATAAATTCGGCTATCATTTTTGCAGAAATATTAAACGACTTATTATGATTCTTAAACCTTTTTTTGAGCTCAGCCGTAATATGTTTTAACTCTCTCTCTGTTCGATTTCTAAAAATTGAATAGTACTCCGATATACATCTAACCCATTTATTATTTACATATGCATAAGCGATACTGATATCATATGGATCGTATCTAACAGCTACATTTGTATTTTCCACTTTTGGATTACTAAATTCACTACACCAGTAATATTTATAATCAATTTTCACACCACGCCCTACATGCACCTTTGCTGTACCTTTAGAAGTTGAAGGCAGGGTTAAAACCTTAAATTCATCATCATAACGAATTAACTTAAATTCTCTAGTGCCACTAATCGCAAAACTCTGCTCGCAACATTCTAAAGGGGTTTGCCCTAATGCAGGATGAGAAAGCTTATGATATACTTCTTCAAACCATTCATTTAAATATCCATATAATTCTTTAATCGTCCATACCGCATGAGTTTTGGGATTTACGCTTTTGGTAACTTGACGAACATCTTTCATAATCAAAGTATTGCCTTTTAAATTATGAATAAACATTGTATTAGTCGTCCCAAACATCCTTTCAATTACAGAACCAAACCTAGACTTAGCAGGCGGTCTAGATTTTTTTGTGATTTCAAAGTATGCTAATAATGTTTCAAAGTACACACTACTAAATTCTTTTCCATTATCTACAACAACTATTTGAGGCAATCTCGAATGTCTTCTAACACAATCCCTCATCACCATCATGACCGAACGATAACTAGGTGGATCAAACGTTAAAAAAAAGGATAAAATTTTTCTTGAGTAAGCATCTGTCATAAGGGTAAGCCATGGTCTTCCTAAGGATTTGTTTGTTTTTGAATCAACGAGCTCAATATCTAATTCTGTATGATCAATGTGACAAACATGAAAAACTCGCTCCCCATGTCTAGGTGTTTTTAATTCTAGCTCCCAATAAAATTGTTTGTAATTGTATGCCGCTCTTTTCCCTTTTCTCTTTTCTACCTTTAATGCTTTTGGCCGTTCTTTAATATAATTTGTAAATGTTTTATAGCTTGGGGCAATTATTCCTTTTTCTTCACAAACATTAATTAATGAGCCATATACAACTCTCATTGACTTTTGTTTATTTGTCTCATAATCTTTTTCAATGTATTCGTTCATCAGCTCGATGGATTCCAGTGGTAATTTATCACTTCTATTACCTCTATCTTTACTTTTAGGAATTAAGCCTAAATAACCGTTTCCATATAAAAGTTGTGCTTCTTTAAATTTTTTAGTCCATTCCCTAATTGTTCTTGAAGGGATATCACTATCCTCACTTAATTCTCCATTTAGCTTTTTCTTTACTAGCTCATATCTTCGATTTGCAATTTCATAATCACCTTGTTTAGCTTGTATAAGTATCTCCCTTCTTATTTTTTCTTTATCACGATTCATTGTATTAATTCCTCTAATACTTCCCTCTACAAATAAATCCACAAATACATTTTCCGGAACTTTAACAACTTGTTCTTCTGAAGACAATAGAGTTATCTGTTCATTACCATTATTAATAATTAGATACTGATTACCATCCCACATTACATTAGTACCTATATCAGTTCTCACTATTTCAGGTTTACAATTTTCTTGTTGTTGCTCATTAATAGAACTATTCATAAAAGAATGATATTGTTCAACGCTTATGTATACAGGATTTCTGTCGGGTTCACTAAGTAAATAAGTATTTAAATCAACATAAATTTCATTACATATTATTAAATCGTATACATAATCTGCTGAATATAAATTAGAAGATTGAATTAAATCTTGAAGGGATATTCCTGGAGAATTTTTAATTATATTAAAGATAACATTTTTAGTATCACTCGATACATTTTGTTGACCAGCTCTTATATAATCATCTAAAAATTGAAAGTTACGAGACAATATCCAATTAATTTCACTATCTGATCTAACTCTAAATTTTAAAGCCTGCTTCATTGCCCATTGTTCCGCCGGTGGTGAACACCATTGCCCTGTTTCATTTTTTTTATATCTTACTGGCTCTTTTTCAAATAATTTTATAAGTTCTCTTTCAGTTTTCCATTCTTCAAAGTAAATAGCATCTTTTGTAATGACTAAAAAGTCTGGAGTATAGATAGGAGCTACTTTTCTGCCATTAGACTTTTGATATTGAAGTTTAATTTTAGTTGGTTGATCATAGTACTCTAAAACATTTGGGTCATTCTCCATCATAAAAATAGCTGGTAACTCAACCTTAGAGGATTCATATTGAATTGTGTAACCCATTTTTTTACTAGGATATGTTCCACAAACATTATGATGACCACCTCCCACACGACGTACAGGTTCAGAAACACGTATATAATTTATAAGTTCTTGAGTTTTCTTAGGTATATGTAACTTTAAACATAGTTGCTCAAATTCAAAATTACTTAACATAAATAAATACCTCCCATCACCTCATTTTAATAGCATCTTTAACCACGCTTCACGCATTTGTTTTTCATGTAAAAGACCTGGCTTATCTAAAATTCTTTCAACTTCCCTGCGGCTAGGATAAACTTCATTTTCATAAAGAAATTTAACTGCTTGATCAATACTTCTTATCAATTCAAGATCTCTCTTACCTTTTTGTTGAATACAATATTGTTTATATTGATCTACAATAAGGCTGCATATCTCAGGAAAATTAGCCATTAGTACTTTCCTATCGTACCCTAATATTCTCGAGACTTTTGATAGCGAAAAAGAAGGCTCATTTGAAATAAATGCCTCTAATTTTCTTTGTAATTCCTGCTGATTAATTTCTCTTCTTATTAAAATTTCCCCCTCTCGTTTTTGTTCGGTTTTTGTATTCAGTTTTTGATTTAATTGGAAATCTCCATTTAAAAACTGCATTAAAGGAATATTAATACTACAACAGATATCTAAGATTTTTCCTATTGAAGGTAGTCTACCTCCATAGACCCAATCCCATATCGTCACTTTTGGAATATTAACAAGTCTCGCAAATTCTGCTAAATTTCCATTCGTATAACAGTTAATCGATTGAAGAAGAGCATAAGAAATAAATTCCTTATTATATTTTTGAGCTAAAAAAGAACGATTAGCTATTAATGTACTCACCTCTTTGGCTTTCAACAACTCTATATTATTCTTTATTTCTTTTGGTACACTTGCTCCCAACCACTTATTACAGTAAGGACAGTATCCAATTAAACTTTTTCTATGTAGAATTGGTAAGTGCTGACCACACGAACAACAGCTATCTTGCAACTCACAATTATGTTGTGCACAAACCTTGACAGCTTTAAAAAACCAAATCAACGGATAATAAACAGTGTCTTCTTCCCATTTTTCCAAACATAATGGACACCAAGCTAAGTTACTATTCAGTAAATCTCTTGATGAAATCAAATCTTTAATTTCTATCAGTGTTGTATCTTTTATATCTGTAATCAACGATTGTAAAATACCCAATAACAACGGTTTTAAATTCCCCAAAAATAACAGATAATCGTTTCGA
>NZ_JAQFUL010000061.1:0-31633 GCF_027716265.1 Bacillus cereus group sp. Bc031 | reverse complement strand
TAGCTAGCTTTTTAGAAAGAATAACGTTTTTTGTCACTTGGGGGTAGTGAAAATTCTTAAGTTGATGGGCATGGGGACAAGGTAACTTTTGTCAAGCAAGTGCAATCATTGTTCAACCAGATGCTGAAGAAACGGGTTCGAATACAAATGATTCGTATACAAGCGCAGTTTTAACAAACGAGACGCTAGAAAGTTCTGTAACAACGAGTGTAGAAACTTGTTGTCATACTTTTAAACCAAAATATTAACAATTATTCCACCTCATATACGTGAGGTGGTTTTTTCTTTCCCCCTTCTTATTTACGTCTTCTCTAATTCTCCCTATAATAAAGTTAACATTTTTATGAATACGAAGGTGAAATACTATGGCTAAAACAATTGCAGATATCGCCAAATTGGCTGGAGTTGCAAAAAGCACAGTTTCTCGTTACTTAAACGGTGGATATGTAAGTGATAAAACAAAACTTAAAATCGAAAGTATTATTCAAGAAACAAATTTTTCTCCCAATACATTTGCTCAAAGCTTAAAAGCAAAAACAACAAATTTAATTGGTGTTATTATCCCCCGATTAGACTCCTTCGCTACAATGAAAACACTTATCGGGATTGATAATACGTTACAGGAAAATAACTATCAAATGCTTGTAGCAAATGCAAATCAAACAATTGAAACTGAAATACAAGCAATGGAAAACTTTATAAAGCAAAGAGTAGCTGGCATTATTTTATTAACCAAAACTTTAACAAATAAGCATCAACAAATTATTGCTAATTCAAATATCCCTATTTTATTCGTTGGGCAAGAATATAAAGATCAATATTGCCTCGTTCATGATGATTATGATGCAGCTTATGAGTTAGGAGCATACGTGTTATCACAAGGTCATAGAAATATCGCCTATTTAGGAGTAGAAAAAGATGATATTTCTGTTGGTATAAATCGAAAAAACGGTTTTCAAAAAGCCATTGAAAATTTAGAACCAACTTGCAGTGTTTGTTATTACGAAACATCTTTCCAAATAGAAGATGCCATGAAACAAGTACAACATATTTTAGATAATAATCGCCCAACTCTTATCGTATGTGCTACAGATAATATCGCTCTTAGCGCAATGAAAGTTATTCACTCCCACTCCCTTTCTGTACCAGGTGATATTTCTGTAACAGGATTTGGGGGATATGATATTTCAGAAATGGTACACCCTAGCTTAACGACAATTGCGTTTGACTATGAGTATGCTGGAAAGCTTGCTGCCACTTCTCTTTCACAGCTTGTTGAAAACAAAACTATACCAAAAATATTACACTCTCGTTATACATTAAAAATCCAAGAAAGCGTTGACAAAATATAAAGGCGCTCTATAATAAAATTAAAACCGGTTCCACATTTTAAAAACAGGATTTTCAACATCATTTCCCTGTTTTTTATTTTAACTTATTACGGAACCGGTTCCATAAAAGAGAATTTATAGTAAGGGGGAATTTTTATGGATATGAAACAAATTGCAACTCAAGTATTACAGAACATTGGTGGAAAGGAAAACATTGTTCGTGCCACACATTGCGCGACTCGCCTTCGTCTTATATTAAAGGATGATACGAAAATAAACGCTGCAGAAATCGAAAACATCGATGGAGTAAAAGGTGCTTTCGCAACGACCGAGCAATATCAAATTATTTTTGGAACTGGCATAGTAAACAAAGTATATGATGAATTCTCAAAACTAATTGGGATAGCCGAACTAGATTCTACAACATCAAACGATATACCTAAGAAAAAAATGAATCCTATCGCCCGCCTAGCAAAGACACTATCCAATATTTTTGTTCCAATTATTCCAGCTATCGTCGCAAGCGGTTTACTTATGGGTCTACTCGGAATGTTGAAGGCGTTTAAATTAGTTCCTGGAGATCACTCACTTATCCAATTACTTGATATGTTCTCAAGTGCAGCTTTCATTATTTTACCTATTTTAATTGGAGTGAGTGCCGCTAAAGAATTTGGTGGAAATATTTTCTTAGGTGCAGTTGTTGGTGGTATATTAACTCATCCAAGCTTAACAAACCCTTGGACTCTTTCAAATGCAAAACCAACTGTTTTACATTTCCTTGGTATGGATATTGATATGATTGGCTATCAAGGTACTGTTTTACCTATTTTATTATGCGTATATGTTATGAGTACAATTGAAAAAGAACTTCGAAAACGTGTTCCGAACTCTTTAGATTTATTAGTTACACCATTCTTAACAATTATTATAACTGGCTTTTTATCACTTATTATTATCGGACCAATTGGATATAAAATCGGTGACGGCATTACGTACCTTTTAAATACAATTTATCAATTTGCAGGACCAGTAGCTGGACTTATATTCGGCGGATTGTATTCAACAATCGTTCTTACTGGCTTACATCATAGCTTCCACGCTATTGAAGCGGGCTTACTTGCAAATAAAGATATCGGTGTCAATTTCTTACTCCCTATTTGGTCAATGGCGAACGTTGCACAGGGCGGTGCTACTTTAGCAGTTTATTTCAAAACAAAAAACAAAAAAACGAAAGAAATTGCAATTCCCGCAGCAGCCTCAGCATTTTTAGGAATTACGGAACCAGCTATTTTTGGGGTCAATTTAAAACTTGGTAAACCATTTATTGCAGCCGCTATTGGCGGCGCAATTGGAGGCGCTTACGTTGTTTGGATGCAAGTGGCGGCTAATGCATACGGTTTAACAGGTATTCCGATGCTTACAATTGTTGCACCTCTTGGCATGATGAACATGATTCACTATATAATTGGCTTCACTATTGCAGTTATCACTGCTTTTGTTGCCACATTCATTTTATATAAAGAAAGTAAATAATAACGGGGTAAAAACTATGTCAAAATATAAAACAATACTGCAATCTAATAAAGACGAATTACATTCTTTATATGAAATTGCAAACCAAGATTCATGGAAACCAATTTATCATATCCATCCACCATTTGGATTAATGAATGATCCTAACGGTGTATCATACTACAATGATGAATATCACGTTTTTTATCAATGGTATCCATTTGGTCCCATTCATGGAATGAAGCATTGGGGGCATGTGAAGTCAAAAGACCTTATTAACTGGGAGCGTATGCCTGTAGCCATCATCCCTACTGAAAGCTATGAATCACACGGTGCATATTCTGGTAGTGCTATCGTAAAAGATGGCCTTCTTCATTTACTTTATACAGGGAATATAAAAAATCCTGATGATTCCCGTGATGCAAAACAATGTATGGCAACAATGGATTCACAATATACGATGACGAAATATAGTAATAATCCCGTTATTGATATAATTCCTGACGGATATACAAAACATGTACGTGATCCAAAAGTCTGGAAACATAATGATATGTACTATATGTTACTCGGTGCCCAACGTGAAAATAAAACAGGAACTCTATTACTATACAAATCACAAGACCTATACAATTGGCATTTCCAAGGCGAAATTACAACAAATTTAAAAGAATTTGGATTTATGTGGGAATGCCCCGATTACTTCCAATTATCAGGGAAAGATGTACTTCTCTTTTCACCGCAAGGAATTGAAAAAGACGGAGAAAACTTTCACAATGTATACAATGTCGTTTATGCTATAGGCCATTTCGATATTAAAAATTTATATTTCCATGTTGATTCCTATTACGAAGTTGATAAAGGATTCGATTTTTATGCTCCTCAAACTTTAGAAGACTTTACTAGTCGTCGCCTATTGTTTGCTTGGGCAGGATCAAGTGAAATCACATATCCTTCTGATGATTATATGTGGGCTCATTGCCTAACAATTCCACGTGAATTAACATTAGAAGATAACATCTTAAAACAAAAACCAGTTTCAGAATTAACAAAACTACGAACAACAAAAAAAGAAATCTCAGGAGATATAACAGCTGGATTAAATGTATTATCAACGCTTGATGATGAAGGCTCCTACGAATTAATTGCTTCCCTTAAAACAGAAGATGCAAAGTGTTTTGGGCTTTCTCTCTTCCACAATGAGGAGGAATGTTTTCCAATTACATTTAATCGGGAACAAGGTACTATTTCTATAGACAGGGGCAACTTCTACCATCAATTTGGCGGAGAATATGGATTTGAACGCTGTAAAAAAATCGATATTCAAGATACGATAGAACTACAAATATTTGTAGATAAAAGCATCGTGGAAATTTTCTTATATGATGGTTCAACAGTCTTTACTTCCCGAGTTTTTCCTCGAAAAGACATGAAACATCATATCGCAATCTTTTCAGATGCAAAACTAAACTTTACCATCACACAATATAAGCTGAAAAGAGGAATTATATGAGAAATGTCTTTTGTATAGGTGAACTATTAATTGATTTTGTGTGCCGAAATACTAACGTTTCTTTAGTAAACGGTTCAGATTTCGAAAAAAAAGCTGGTGGAGCACCCGCTAACGTTGCTGCTGCAATTACAAAATTAGGTGGACACGCTACATTTATGGGCCAAGTAGGAAACGACCCATTTGGTGATTTTCTTGAACAAACTTTACAGCGTGCGCAAGTCGATACTTCCATGCTCATAAAAGATAAACAAACAACACTTGCATTCGTATCCATAGATCAAGATGGCGAACGTGATTTTACTTTTATGCGTGGTGCAGATGGTGAATATCAATTCAATAGCATTAATTTATCAAAAATACAAACGAATGATTTAATACATTTTGGTTCAGCGACAGCTTTACTATCAAGCCCATTAAAAGAAACGTATTTCCAGTTGTTACAATATGCGAAAGATAACGGCCATTTTATTTCTTTTGATCCAAATTATCGAAGTGCACTCATTACAAATACAGAACAATTCTCTCAAGATTGTCTAACCTTTATAAAACATGCACACTTCGTAAAAGTAAGTCAAGAGGAGGCTACTATGCTCTCTAAAGAGAGTGATTTACAACAAGCTGCTCTCAAATTATTAAATTATGGCGCAAAAGTAGTAGCTATTACACTTGGAAAAGACGGTACCCTTCTAGCGACAAATGAAGGTCAAACCATTGTCTCTTCTATTTCTATTCAACAAGTCGATACAACTGGTGCTGGTGATGCTTTCGTCGGAGCAATGTTATATCAGATTGCCCAAAGTGAACACACACTTTCGTATCATTTCAAAGACTTAACAGCGTTTATCTCCTTTGCAAATAAAGTAGGCGCTATCACATGTACAAATTACGGTGCAATTGCCTCCCTTCCATCATTAACAGATATAAAAGCATACGACTAATCGTATGCTTTTTTACATTCCCCTCCAAAAATCATGCATAATAAAAAAGTACAAAATAACGAGAACGGCTGTCCCGCATAACGTAATACGCCGATATATACTTTTCTCCCCTTCCCTTGCCTTAACAAACGCCCAAATAAATCCGAAGAACAATATTAAATCAACGTATGGAACATAAAACGAAAAGACGAGAAACGCATACAAATACACGATAAATAAACAGGTCGTTACTAAGAAAACTTTAAACGCAAATTCACTTTTCATAATGTAACCGCCCCCTATCTGTACTGTATTATATTCAGCAAAGTACAATAGTTGCAGTTAAACTCGAAGTAGAAATAAGCTACCGTCTATAATACGGTAGCCTATTACGGAACATTATATTTTCGTTTATATATATTACTTAAAGCTGAAGAAGGAATTTGCTCATAACGAATTTTTTCTCCTGTTTCATCCACTATATACAAATTGTTTCCTATATAATATATTCCATCTTTTCGTTTTGAGTACACTGCATACCTTTCGTTTGGCAATACCGTTTTCACTTTCGTTAGCTGTCCATTCGGTTCTTGCCAATATATATCGGCGCGATCTACTAACGTAAGCATACCAATTTGCTCTTCTTCTACTTTACGACCATTCCAGCTCACAACACGATAACCAAGCTTATTCGCTTCATATTCCGGGCTCGTATGAAACCGAGAAATGATTACTTTCGTCTGTAATTGAACTCGGTCATATAACCACTGTATATCCCTGTCATGCATACGAATACAGCCATTTGATTCCCTACTTCCAATTGTCCATTCCCGATTTGTCCCATGAATCGCATATTCATTTTTATCTAGTCCAAGCCATCTCGTACCAAGAGGGTTATTTGGTGCACCACCAGCTATTTTTTTTCGATGGTATTCTTTATTTTTATATTTAGTTATAATACAAAAATTACCTTCAGGCGTAGGTGTACGATCTCTTCCAGTTGTTACGGGGAATGTTTTTGTATAATTTCCATTTTCAAAAAAAGACAACTGGTTTGTCGTAAGATTCACTAATATTAAATGATCTGTACTAGCAAAAGCACTAACCGGTAGAATGAAAAATAATAGTATGACGAAACATAGCTTTTTCATCTATACCCCCTAGCGCTCACTATAATAAGTGGAATTAACTTTACTTTGCTCTTATAAATGAAAACTATCCATTTACAATAACGCCCCCATTTACATGTATCATTTGTCCAGTAACATAAGATGAATCGCCAGACGCTAAGTATACGTATGCTGGCGCTAATTCATATGGTTGACCAGGTCTTTGCATAGGAACATTGCTTCCAAACTGTGATACTTTTTTCTCATCAAAGCTTGATGGAATAAGTGGTGTCCAAATTGGTCCTGGCGCAACACCATTTACACGAATCCCTTTTTGCACTAATGATTGAGAAAGTGATCTTGTAAAAGCTACGATTGCCCCTTTCGTTGCGGAATAATCAATTAACGTTTCATTTCCTTCGTATGCAACGATAGACGCGGTATTTATAATGACATCCCCTTGCTTTAAATGAGAAAGTGCGGCTTTCGCAACGTGAAAATAAGAAAAAATATTAATACGAAAAGTCTTTTCTAGCTGTTCTGCTGTAATATACTCTAGTCCTTGCTGCGGATATTGCTGCGCGACATTATTTACTAAAACCTGTAAACTACCTAGCTGCTGGACGGTCTCTTGAACAACATCTTTACAATGCTGTTCATCACTTAAATCACCCGGCAACAATACACACTTTACACCTTCTTTCTCAACATACTGCTTCGTCTCATTAGCATCTTCTTCCTCATCTAAATAAGCAATCGCAATATTTGCTCCCTCTTTCGCAAAAGCGATGGAAACAGCTCGTCCAATCCCACTATCTCCCCCTGTAATTAATACATTCTTTCCTTTTAACTTTTCGCTACCTTTATAATTTGGATCTTCAAACTGCGGAAGTGGATTCATTAATGATTCAATACCAGGCTGTTTATTTTGATGTTGCGCTGGCATTGTTACAAAGTTTTTTTGCTGTGGCATAGCTTCTTTCAACTCCTTTTCCTTATAATGTGCATAATAAAAACTGAAATTCACATATTGGTTTACGATTAATATTCGAATTTAAGACACAAAATATGAATTGTTGTAAACTTTTTATACAAAACTATTGCAAAATAGTTAAAAAACGAATATTATATATAACTGTTGTGAAAATTATTCGTAAACAGAAAGGATGTTTATATGTTTAACCTTTCAAAACATAAAACTTCTATTAAAACTGAAATTATGGCAGGTATTATTACCTTCTTAACAATGGCATATATCATTGTCGTAAACCCAGTTATCCTTGGGGATGCAGGTGTTCCATTTGAACAAGCATTTACAGCAACAATTATCGCTGCTGTTGTCGGAACATTATTTATGGCGATCTTTACAAACTTACCAATCGCAATTGCACCAGGTATGGGATTAAATGCTTACTTCTCTTACTCTGTTGTAAAAGCTCATGAAGGCATGACTTTCGCAATTGCATTCTCTGCTGTATTCGTAGCAGGTATGATTTTAATTTTGTTATCATTCACATCTTTCCGTACAAAATTAATGGAAGCAATTCCTGAAAACTTAAAACATGCAATTACTGCTGGTATCGGTCTTTTCATCGCCTTTATCGGTTTACGTTTAACAGGTATCGTTACAAAAAATGAAGCAAACTTAGTTGGACTTGGTGATCTTCACTCTGCTCCAGTACTACTAGCATTAGCTGGACTTGGAATTACAATTGTCCTTATGTCTTTAAATGTAAATGGCGCACTATTTATCGGGATGCTATTAACTGGTATTATCGCTTTCTTCACGGGACAATTATCATTCTCAAACGGTGTTACATCAATGCCTGGATTACCAGAAGGAATTATCGTCTCAAATCCAATTACTGCTGTATCTGATGTAATTAACTACGGATTATACGGCGTTGTATTCTCATTCTTCCTTGTTACATTATTCGATACAACAGGTACATTACTTGGCGTTGCTCAACAAGGTGGATTTATGAAAGATGGAAAGCTTCCAAAAGCTGGACGAGCTCTTCTATCTGACTCATTCTCAGCAACAATCGGTTCTATGTTCGGAACAACACCATCAACAGCTTACATTGAATCTTCTGCTGGTGTTGCAGCTGGTGGTCGTACTGGTTTAACAACTGTTACAGTAGCTGTTCTGTTCGCTCTAGCAGCATTCTTCGGACCATTAGTAAGTGCCGTTTCTGGTGTATCAGCTATTACTGCACCATCACTAATTATCGTTGGTAGTCTTATGATGGGGTCAGTTCGCCATATCGATTGGGACGCATTTGATGAAGCATTCCCAGCATTCTTAGTAATCTTAAGCATGCCACTTACATCAAGTATCGCAACAGGTATTGCACTTGGATTTATTTCATATCCACTTATGAAAGTGGCAAAAGGTAAATTCCGTGCTGTTCACCCACTTGTATATGTATTTGGAATTTTGTTTGCTTATCAATTGATATTCTTACCACATTAAAAAAGTAGAGCATCGGATTTCGATGCTCTACTTTTCTTTTATAACAATCATTCAAACTATAACGGTCCCTCCAAAATATGAAGGAGCTTATAATCTTTTAATATTTCTCTTCTACCTGTAATTCTTTACTATACTTTTGAATGAAAACTGACGAAACAACCATTACCATTCCTACACTAAATCCAATAAGCTGATCCAGTAGCATTTCATCATGAATGAACCAGCGCAGTAAAAATACCCCACCAAAAATAAGCATCATAATAAATCCAGTATGTCTAAGCCCTTTATATACATTTTCCATATGTATCACCTCTCCACATACTTTTATCCATATTATACCATAATCTAAAAACGTGTATAACCAACATTCAGCATTGAAACCAATAATAAAAAGGCTGCAGAGAATTTCTTCTCCACAGCCTAATACTTATTTTTGCAAGAACGCTTTTAAATCTGCAAATTGTCTCTTTGCATCTTCATAACCTTGCTCATATAGATTTTGTAGTTTTGCTGTATCTTTTTCCATACGATCTACTTGAAGCGGTACTTCTGGACGAATAACAAATAAATTACCCGCTTGTTCTTCTTTTTCAATGTAGTGAAGTGTTTCATTATACACTTCATAGCGATTTAGCATCGTGTTAACAAGATTCGGATATTTTTTATAAGCTTTCGCAGCAATCCACCCAAATCTTGATTTTTTCTTTGCGTAACCGTGATTTCTTGTTAAAATTACGACTGATTTTTTAAATCCATCTTCCTGTGCTTTACGAACTGGAATTGGATCTGAAATCCCGCCATCTAATAATTGCTTACCACGATAATTTACTACTGGTGCAATGAAAGGTAATGAACTAGAAGCTTGTAATAAATTTAGTGCATCGTCATTCGTTCCCTCTTTTTCAAAATAAACAGACTGTCCTGTTTCACAATCCGTCGTTCCTACAAGGAAACGCTCTGGGCTATTAAAGTATGTTTCAAAATCAAACGGCACATGCTTTTCTGGAATTTCATGAAAAATAAAATCCATATCAAATAGCTGACGTTTTCTCCATAAGTTTTTATACGATAAATATTTCGGATGTGATGCATAATCAATATTGACCGTTTTATTTCTATTTCTTTGTCTGGAAAGATACGACGCTGCATGACAAGCACCAGCTGATACACCGATTACATATGGAAAATATAAATCTTGTTCCATAAAGTATTCTAATATCCCGCCCGTATATACACCACGCATACCGCCGCCTTCTAATACTAACCCTGTATTTTCAAGCATGTTACTCTCTCCTCTATATATATTGACTCTTTAATTATTCACCATGTTAAGTATCTTTTTCTATTATATATGAGTTCTTTCAGAAATTATATTTAAAAGACTTGAGAAAACGGAATTTTTTCGTCCAATTATATTTCCAAATGATCCGAGACATCCTTTATAAACCTTTGAATAAAATCTTGTTCTTCTTTCGTATATCTATCTAAGAGTAACAGCCACTTTTCTTCAGCTTGTTTATGCAATTTATCATGAGCTTTATATATTTCATTTCCGCTTTCCGTTAAGCGAAAGAAAATTTCTTTTTGATTGTCTAACATTTGCATCTTCTCAACGAATTTCTTTTGGAACAACTTTGTACAAACTTTAGAGATTGCACCCTTCGTCATTCCCATTTCTATCGTAATTGCCGTTACATTCATCAGACCATTTTTCCCGATACACTCGATTACATGTAACTCAGATAAAGACATACCACTTACACCTGTCTCACGAAGAAACTTCTCATTTTGTCCTTTCAAATGTTCTTCTCTTTTATGCAAAAGTGTACGAATGTCCGAAAGTATTTCCATTTGTTTCGTTACATAATCCAATCCGTTCGCCCCCTAAGTTTCCAAAGAAACAATTTAACTATATACCATTTTAAAATCATTTTTTCATATTTACAAGTGAGAAAAACATGTTAAAATAAATTTAGTTTCCAAGGAAACTAAAAAGAGGAGGTTAACATAATGAAAAAATCCAAACTACATTTCATTTTATATGTTGTCTGTATTAGTGCCTTACTTGGTTCCTTCGCTCAAAATATTTACACACCTATCTTGCCCATGATTCAAGGTTCTTTTCATACTTCTCTTTATCTTGTAAATGTAACAGTTTCACTTTTCACATTCATTCTTGCAATTATGCAGCTCGTATATGGACCTTTAATTGATACAAAAGGGAGAAAATCTGTCCTTATCCCTAGTTTAGTCATTAGTACAATTGGTTCAATCGGATGTGCTTTTTCGGCAAACATTTATTTATTTCTCTTTTTTAGAGCTGTTCAAGCTATAGGAATAGCGGCTATACCTGTAGTTTCAGCAACGATTATCGGCGATTTATTTGAAGGAAAAGAACGCGGAGAAGCGATGAGCCTATACCAAATGTTACTTGCCCTCGCACCTGCGATTGGTCCTCTCATTGGTGGTTATCTCGGCAGTATAAATGGCCACTTATCCGTATTTCTATTTTTATCTATACTTGGCATTCTTTTATTAATGATAAACCTTTTACTACTTCCAGAAACAAAACCTACTGTAATTAAGCAACCGCAAGCAAAAAAGAATTACTGGTTTATCTTAAAAAATAAAACTGGATTTTCTATTACTCTTATTGGCTTCATTCAATTTTGTATTTACTTTTGCTTTCTCGTTTTTTTACCGAGTATTTTAACAAATTCATTTCATTTAACTGTAAATGAAATTGGTCTTATGTTTGTACCAATGTCTCTTTCTATCATGCTGGGAAGTTTTTGCTACAAGTTTTTGCAAAAACGCCTCACAACAAAGCAAACTTTATTTATTACGAGTTTCTTCAATATTATATGTGTCGTTTTATTCTCTTTCACATATAGCATTAATATCCCATTCATCATTATCGTTACATCTTTGTACGGTTTTAGTATGGGACTTTCTATGCCAACTCACACTACTTTATTAACGGAAGAATTCGTACAAGAACGCGCAACAGCTATCGGTATGTACAACTTCATCCGCTATCTTGGTATGGGCACAGGCCCACTTATAGGTGGATTTCTTTTATTTAACCAAAATTACTTTTGGATTTTCTTCCTAGGCGCAATTATGTTTTTACTTGTAATCTTATATGCAATGAAAATGCTATGCTTCCCTGCCACACAAAAAGCAAAATAGAGACCTACAGATGGTCTCTATTTTAAACTCTTTGATCCGCAACAATATGAATATCAATATGTTTCGTCTGTCTCATAATTTCATTTACAATAGAACCTTTTCGAATTTCTTCCCACCGCGTTCTCGCTGATTGCCCAAGTAAAATTTGTGTTACTTGCAATCTTTTCGCGACTTCAATAATAACATCCGCAGGCTTTCTCCCTTTTGCTTCTTCTAATACAAAACTTGCATCAAATTGATTCGTGAGCGACTTCCACTCTTCAATTGTTTGTTTTTTACTAGCTGAAAGAGAGTCTATATTTTCTCTTTCAACATTTAATACATACAATTCAGCGTTTAAGCGATCAGCCATGCGCCAGCCCCGTCTTATTAATTTCTCTGCTGTTGAACTGTACTGTACACAAACGAGAATTTTTTCTTTCACTCCGATTGGTTCTATCACTGTTTGACTAATCTTTTCGTCCATATCGTCAGCGACTTCCCGAAGTGATAATTCTCTTAGTGCTCCTAAATTATTAAGCGTAAAGAAATTTTGTAAGCTTTGCTGAATTTTTTCTTCTTTATATATCTTTCCATCTATTAACCTCTTCCGAAGTACTTCCGGCGTTGCATCAACGAGCTGAATTTCATTTGCTTTTTGTAAAATAAAATCTGGAATTCGTTCTCTTACTTTTACATTTGTAATTTGAGCTACAATGTCATGAACGCTTTCTAAATGTTGAATATTAAACGCTGACAATACGGATATACCAGCCTCTAACAATTCTTGTACATCCATATAACGCTTCTTATTTTTAGAGCTGGGAATATTACTATGTGCAAGTTCATCCACTACAACGACTTGCGGCGCACGCTTTATAATTCCTTCCACATCAAGTTCATAAAACACTTTCCCTTTATACTCTATTTCTTTTAAAGGAACCTTTTCTAAATCAGCAATTGCGTCTTCTGTCTCTTTTCTCCCGTGCGTTTCAATTAAACCAATTACAATATCCATACCGTCCTTTTTCATCTCTCTAGCATCATAGAGCATTTTATAGCTTTTCCCTACTCCTGGAGCTGCTCCTACATATAGCTTTAACTTCCCGCGGTTTTGCTGACGAATATATTCTAAATACTCTTCTGGTGTTCGCCTTTGAAAAGTTGGTTTATAGTCATCCGCATACAAAACATTCACAACCCTTCTTTTGAAACAACGCTACCTCAATCCTTTAGATTGAGGTAGCGTTGTTTCTATTTCATTAGTTTCTGTAATTCTAAATTTAACTTTAAAACGTTCACACGGTTTTCTCCAAATAAGCCAAGTGCCGCACCTTCTGTTTGATCCTTAATCAATTGATTTAGCGTTTCTTTCGGAATATTCGTTATTTTAGAGATACGCTCTACCTGCACGGAAGCTGCCTTCGGACTAATGTCAGGATCAAGCCCTGAACCTGAATTTGTCACTAAATCGATTGGCACTTCTGTAACTGGAACGCTCGGATTTTGTTTCTTCCACTCTTCAATACTTTTCTCTACTCGTTTCTCTAAATCTGGATTAGACGGTGCATAGTTATTTGAACCAGACGCTTCTGCTTTATATTCAATACTAGAGACACGCCCATGAAAATAACGTGGATCTGTGAAATTTTGACCGATTAATTTAGAACCAATCACTTCATTTTTATCATTATATATTAGACTTCCATCCGCATTATCCTTCATTACTGCTTGTGCAATACCAGTAACAATAAGCGGATATACAAGTCCGCACAACACTAAAAATGTAAAAGTAATACGGATGATTGGTGATAGTATACTTTGTTTCTTCGCCATCTCTTTCCCCTCTTCCTTATATGAACAAGCCGACAATCATATCAATTACTTTAATTCCAATGAACGGTACAATCACTCCACCAAGCCCATAAATAAGTAGATTTCGGCCAAGTAGTGCATTCGAACTCATCGGTTTATATGCGATACCTTTCATCGCCAATGGAATGAGTAATGGAATAATAACTGCATTAAATAGTAATGCTGATAAAATCGCTGACAGTGGTGATGTTAGTTTCATAATGTTCAATGCTTCCATTTGCGGAATCGCAAGTGTAAACATTGCTGGAATGATTGCAAAATATTTCGCTATATCATTTGCAATACTAAACGTCGTTAACGCACCACGTGTCATTAACAATTGCTTACCGATTCCTACAACCTCAATAATTTTTGTCGGGTTCGAATCTAAATCAATCATATTGGCTGCTTCTTTCGCAGCTGTTGTACCACTATTCATCGCTAATCCAACATCAGCCTGTGCTAATGCCGGCGCATCATTTGTACCATCACCTGTCATCGCTACGAGTTTCCCTTTATCTTGCTCTGCTTTAATAACTGCAATTTTATCTTCTGGTTTGCACTCAGCAACAAACTCATCTACTCCTGCTTCTTTTGCAATGGTTGCTGCTGTTAATGGGTTATCCCCTGTACACATAACCGTTTTAATCCCCATTTGACGCAACTGTTCAAAACGTTCACGCATACCAGGTTTTACTGTATCTTTTAAATAGATTAAACCGTAAATACGATTATTCACTGCAACTACAAGTGGTGTTCCGCCCTCTTTTGAAATGAAATCTGCTTTTTGATTTACATCTTTCGGAATTGTTCCACCTTGTGACTGAACCCATTCAATCACGCTACCGACAGCACCTTTTCTCACTTTCGTTCCGTCCTGTAAATCAACACCACTCATTCTCGTTTCTGCTTTAAATGGAACAAACTCACCTTGTTCCGCAAGTTCTCTATTATATGATATAGATTTCGCTTGCACATACTCGATAACAGATCGACCTTCTGGTGTTTCATCTAAAACTGAGCTAATCGCAGCCCACTTTCCAACTTGCTCAATCGTTTCATTTCCTACAGGTAATAATGTATGAGCCATTCTGTTCCCGAAAGTAATCGTACCCGTTTTATCTAAAATAATTGTATTAATATCGCCAGCAGCTTCTACTGCTTTACCCGACATTGCTAACACATTAAACTTTGTCACACGGTCCATCCCGGCAATACCAATCGCTGATAATAATCCACCAATTGTCGTTGGAATTAAACAAACTAACAATGCTACAAGTACAGCTGTATCAATTTGAAACCCTAAATAATTTGTGAAAATCGGCAGCGTCACAACAACGATTAAGAAAATAAGCGTTAAACTCGTTAATACTGTATTTAAAGCAATTTCATTCGGTGTTTTTTGACGAGCAGCCCCTTCTACTAAAGAGATCATTTTATCAATAAATGATTCACCAGGATTACTCGTAATGATAATCGTAATCTCATCACTTACAACCATCGTACCGCCTGTTACGGAACAAAAATCACCGCCAGCTTCTTTTATTACAGGAGCTGATTCCCCTGTAATCGCAGATTCATCAACAGATGCTAATCCTTTTATGACTTCCCCATCACTTGGAATCATTTCTCCTTGTTTTACAATAACAACATCACCTTTTCTCAGATCCGTTGCTGAAACTTGAACAATGTTCCCATTTTCTTTTACAACATTGGCAAACACATCTTTCTTCGAATGTTTTAAAGAATCGGCTTGCGCTTTCCCCCGTCCTTCCGCTAATGCTTCTGCAAAATTAGCAAATAAAACTGTAAATAAGAGAATGAAAGAAACTGTTATATTAAACCATCCTGGTACACTACTAGAATGACTTGGAAGAAACGATAAAATGAACGTAATGATAAATCCAATTTCTACAACAAACATAATCGGATTCTTTATCATGACTTTTGGATTCAATTTCGCAAAGGACTGTTTCATCGCATGTGTCACGATATCACGATCCATTGTTTTCGCTTGTCTAACTTCCTCTTCTACAACATGTATTTGCGACTCATTTACTCTTTTTTCTTTTACTACTACCGGTCTCATCATTTACCCTCCATTACTTCAATGTAAGAAATTCTGCAATTGGACCGAGTACCAACATTGGGAAGAATGTTAATGCACCGACAATTACAATTGTTCCGATGAAAATGCCGCCAAATAAACTATTATCCGTACGGAACGTTCCGACTGTTTCTGGTACAACCGTCTTTTCTTTCAATGAAGCTGCAACAGCTAGCATCGTAATTAAACTGAAATAGCGTCCTAAAAACATAACTAAACCAGTTGTAATATTCCAAAACGGTGTATTATCCGCTAATCCTTCAAATCCAGATCCGTTATTCGCAGCTGACGATGTATATTCATATACTACTTGCGTCAAACCGTGGAAACCGGAATGAGAAATAGCATCCGTTCCTAAACTTGTTGAAAGAGCTAATGCTGAAAATCCTAAAATAAGCAGTGGATGAAATAGTATCGTTACCGCAATTAATTTCATTTCCTTCCCTTCAATTTTCTTACCTAAAAACTCCGGTGTCCGTCCAACCATCAATCCTGATATAAAAACTGCGATAATCGCATACATAATAATGTTCACAAAGCCTGCTCCAACGCCGCCGTATACTGTGTTTAACATCATATTTACGAGTGGTACTAACCCACCAATTGGTGTTAACGTATCATGCATCGTATTCACCGCTCCGGTTTCAGCAGCTGTCGTTACTGTTGCGTATAGTGAAGAAAATACTGTTCCGAACCTTACTTCTTTTCCTTCTGTACTTCCTTGTACATGTTCGATACCCATTCCATTTAAAGCTGGATTCCCGTTTAATTCAGATGTCGTAATTGTTATAAATCCTAGTAAAAACACCATGAATAGTGAAACGAAAAGGATGCGACCTTGTTTTTTATTTCCTACCATTCGTCCGTACGTAAATGGAAGTGCTGTTGGCAACAACATCATAAGCATCATTTGCAAAATATTACTCATTTGCCCTGGATTTTCGAAAGGATGCGTAGAGTTGGCTCCGAAAAATCCACCGCCGTTATTTCCAAGTTCCTTAATGGACACGAATGATGCAACTGGCCCGCGTAAAATACTTTGTTTCGCGCCATCAATCGTTTGCGCCGTAACTGCCCCGTCTAACGTTTGTGGTACACCAAGTGCGACAAAGACTAGTGCCGCCATAAATGCGATAGGAAGAAACACTCTCGTTAATGCTCTCGTAAAATCAACGAAAAAGTTACCGAGTTCTTTTCCAGCTAGCCCTCTTATAAATGCCATAACGAGCGCTAACGTCGTTGCCGGTGCTGCAAACATTAAGAATGTAATTCCGATTAATTGTGATAAATAAGATAAACCATTTTCACCGCTATAATGCTGTAAGTTCGTATCAGCCATAAAACTAATTGCTGTATTAAAAGCGAGCGTAGGCTCCATTCCTTCAATGTGTGCTGGATTTAATGGCAATACTCCTTGTAGTCTGAAAATGAAATATACGACAACAATCATAAATCCATTTAATAAAACTAATGATAATGCGTACTGTTTCCACGTTTGATTATATTCTTTTACACCCGTAATTTTAAAAATAAGTTTTTCAAAAGGCCCGAATACTTTATCTAGCTTTTTACTACCTTGAAAGGCTTTCTCTAAATAAATTCCCGTTGGCTTTGCCACAAGAATAAACAATAGCATTGTAATAACGACTGCAACCCAGATCATAATGAATGACTCCCCCTAATTAAAACTTTTCCGGATTTAATAATGCATACACTAAGTACACCGTAATTGCTGCAACAATAACTGATAAAACAATCATCATGATTGCTTCCCTTCTTTCACAACTTTATCTGACCAACTTGCAAGACTTGCCATCGATGCGACTAACACAACAAAAATTCCGATCATTACAACATCTAACATAGCTACCCTCTCACCTTTCTATAAAAATTTACCATTAAAATATTAAAAAAGAACACTGAGCTCTACTCAGTGTTCAAAAAATGAACAACAAAAAGTAAACCTCCTCTCTAAACGCTTACGAGGTTAGCTGTCGGATTCGGGCCTAAAGAGTAGCCCTACTTTCAAAACTGAAAGATTCACCCCAAGTGACGATGCACAAAATTGGTTCCCCCGCTCCATTTCTGGAACTCAGCGATTTTAGGTTTTTTTGGAAATTTTATGAATGATTTATGAGAGTAAATATACTCCTCTATATTTCACTTGTAAAGAGCTAAATTACTGAAAATAAGAAAATATCTATCTATTTAAACGCTTACATTGAGTATTATTAATATTATTCCATCTATTTTCTCGTCTTTTCTTACTTTTTCATAGAAATGATCTTTTAAATACGAAATAAAAAGAGCGAATGACATGAAGTGCATAGCTTGTTGCACTTAGCATTCGCTCTATTTTTATTCACTATTTATTCTCCTCGTAAAAAAGCACGTAAATTTCTCCCGCGAATATAAACTTGTGACAATTCTGCATGTAGCTGCTCATATTCGATAACATCTGTTTTTAAATATAAAGCGTCTTTCGATGGCAATATGATATAGGGCCTTGGAAAAATAGGATCAAGTACCACCAATTCTTGAACTCGCTCTACCGATACCGCCCAACGATTCGCTATATCTCCTAGTAACAACACCTTCATCTTCTTCTCCCCCGCCCTATTCAAAAAATAAAAAAGAAATATTATCACAATTCGTAAACACGACAAATGTAGCTCCAATTGTTTCATAGAGCCTCGCTGGGTATCGTTTATTCCTTGTAACAACAGTAATAGGTGCTTGAAAAGAAAAGCGAATGTGTTCTGTAAAGAAGCTAATAATTGGAAGCTCATCCCCTAGTAAAATCACCTTCTTAATACACTCACAAACACTAGCAAAATCCTGCTCCTTACTACAGCTATACGTCCAATCAAACCCACAATTCCTCACTTCAGCCGCTATCTCTTCATTTGCGGTAAAAATAATTAACTCATGTTGAAACGCTACTAAATCTATTAAACTATTTACCTTGCTTTCTTCTCCAACACAAATAAGTGTTAGTTCCATGTACCTCATCCTCCTTAGCATAAAAGAACTCAAACATAGATTGATATTCCCCTATACTAATCAGATCGATGAAGTGATGTATCCATCATGGCACCGTCCTCTCTCAAGACGCTTACGAAGTTAGCTGTCGGATTCGGACTTTGAGAGTAGCCCTACTTTCAAAATTGAAAGATTCACCCCTAGTGACACTGCACAAATTGGTTCCTCCGCTCCATATAATTGGACTCAGCGTATATTACAAAAAATATATTCTGGCTGATATATTACTCTTGTATCTAGAAAAAGTAAACAGAAAAAAAAGCCAGTTATACAACTGACTTTTGTCTACTTATACATGTGCTTTATTCAATTTATATGCAAAATGATTCGTCGGTCCATGACCACTTCCAATATGTAGCGGCTCTTCAATTGCTATACTAATAAATTGTTTTGCTTCTTGAACTGCCTCTTCAATTGAGTATCCTTTCGCAAGTCCAGCTGTAACCGCTGAAGCAAATGTACACCCGCTTCCATGCGTTTGCTTTGAAGGAATTCGTTCACTTCTAAATTCGATAAACTCTTCTCCATCAAAGAGTAAATCAATTACTTCATTACCTTGATATTCTGCATGTCCGCCCTTCATAAGTACATATTTCGCACCTAATTCATGCAGTACTTTTGCAGCCTCTTTACTATCTTCAACGTTATGAATTTCTAGCCCCGTTAACACTTCTGCCTCAGGAACATTCGGCGTTACAACTGTTGCTACTGGTAATAAATATTCTTTTAATGCTTGAACTGCTTCTTGCTGTAATAATGATGCACCGCCTTTTGCAATCATAACGGGATCTAGCACAATATTATTCCAGCCAAACTTCTTAATCTGTTCTGCTACAATTTGAATAATTTCGCTGCTAAATAACATTCCTAATTTCACAGCATCTGGTGTTAAATCCGTACCAATTGAATTCAACTGTTCCGTAATACCTTCTAACGAAACTGGATATACCCCTTGAACGCCAAGCGTGTTTTGAGCAGTAATTGCCGTAATAGCCGTCATCCCATACACACCAAGCTCTTGGAATGTTTTTAAATCTGCTTGAATGCCGGCACCGCCGCCACTATCAGATCCTGCAATTGTTAAAGCTTTATTTACTTTCATCCCACTCATCCTTTTCTATCCAAAATAACGATGATAAACTGTTTTTGCTTCACTTATATCTTTCGTTCCATGTACAAGTACACGACCATCTTTAAAAGCAACTAATCTCTTTTCTTCCACAGAAAATGATAATAAATATGGATTTACATTTAAATCATTCACACGATCATGCAGCAGCTCTTTGTATCGTTCAAAATCTATTTCCTCTTTATGAGGTGGTCTAATTTGAACTGTATTTCTCCCGCATAAAACTGCTGTTTTCGATGTATTTTCTTTGTTTAAATAAGGATATAATGCATTCTCTCCGCACGAAGGGCAATTATGTTTACGAAGCTTTTGCACATTCATACATGAATATTCATTCTTCCATACATCAAACGATACAAGTCCATCTCGAAGTGATTCGTAATCTTCCACTAACAGTTTAAGAGCTTCCGTTACTTGATGAGAAACGACGAGAGATACAGCAGGTGATATAATCCCCGCTGTATCACATGTCGCTCCGCCAAGCGGAATCGATTGTAATAAACAAGATAAACATGGCGTTTTACTAGGAAGGATTGTGTAAGAAAGACCGTAACTCCCTACACATGCTCCGTAAATCCATGGAATAGAATATTTTTGTGCCATATCATTCACAATGAAACGCGTTTCGAAATTATCAGTTGCATCAATCATTACATCAACGTTTGTAACGAGTTCTTCTAACTCCTCAGCTGTTACATCTTGAACGAGCGCTTCTACTCTTACTTCACTATTAATCTCTTCTAGACGCTTCTTCGCTGCTACAGCTTTCGGAAGATTATTTTCCACATCACTCTCTGCATACAATTGCTGCCTTTGTAAATTACTCCAATCGACATAATCCCGGTCAACAATCGTTACTGTGCCAACACCAGCTCTTACAAACATTTCTGCATTTGCACTACCTAGTGCGCCTGCACCGATAATGAGCACATGCTTTTCCCTTATCTTTTGCTGTCCTTCTTCTCCAATTGGAGAAAATAGTTCTTGGCGAGAATATCGATTATTCAACTACGCTCATTCCTTCTAAAGGACTACTTGCTGTTGCACAACGTTTACGTGCAATACGACCTGCTTCAAAGCCTAAACGGCCTGCCTCAATACTTAATTTCATTGCTTGTGCCATTTTAATAGGATCTTTTGCTCCTGATACAGCTGTATTTAATAACACACCATCTGCTCCTAATTCCATCGCAAATGCCGCATCAGCCGGGCTACCGATACCAGCATCAACGATAACTGGTACTGTCGCTTGTTCAATAATAAAGCTCAAATTCAATGGATTTACAATACCAAGTCCTGATCCAATTGGAGATGCTCCTGGCATAATCGCATGCACGCCAAGTTCTTGTAATTTACGTGCTAATACAACATCATCAGATGTGTACGGAAGTACGATAAATCCTTCTTCTAGTAACATTTCAGATGCCTTTAACGTCTCTACCGGATCAGGTAATAACGTTCTATCATCACCAATAACTTCTACCTTTATCATGTCGCAAAGCCCTGAAGCTTTTGCTAATTTTGCAATACGAACAGCTTCTTCAGCATTTTTTGCTCCGGCTGTATTCGGTAATAACGTATATTTTTTTACATCAAGTCTCTCTAATAAATTAGGCTGCTTTGCATCAAATATATCCATACGACGTACTGCGAACGTTAAAATTTCTGCCTCAGATACATCAATTGCCTTTTGCTGCACATCAAAATCAGGGAATTTTCCTGTTCCTAATAAAAGTCTAGAATGAAATGAAAATGGTCCAATGTTTAACATAATCAACCGCCTCCTACGAAAGTTACAATCTCAATTTGGTCTCCATCAAAAACAGATGTATCTGTATGATCATCTTTTTGTAAAATATCTTTATTACGCTCTACTACAACAATTCTGTTATCTAACTCTAAATGTGTAAGTAGCTCAGCTACTGTTTTCACACTCTCTGGCACTTCAATTTGATTACCATTAATTTTTAAATTCAAACTTTCATCCCCTTTCTAAACTGTTTTAGAAAGCAATGAATCTAGCAAGTGATTCTCCTGCTTTCCTTCTATTAAATCAGCCATATATTGACCAGAAACAGGACTTAATAAAATGCCGTTTCGATAATGGCCTGTGCAAGCATATAAACCTTTTATTTCTTCATGCTCTCCCATATAAGGAGCTTCATGATTCGACTGTGGTCTTAATCCTGCCCATGCGCTTTCCCATTCCGCTTCTTTTAATGCTGGCAATATTGTATACGCGCGCTCTAATATAGAAGTAATACTCTCTGGTTGCACAGTTTTATTGAATGTACGGGGCTTCATCGTTGCTCCAATTACGTAACGTCCGCCGCGCTTTGGTGCAATGTAAAATCTTTCTTGGAAAATAGGCGCCTTTAAAAGTGGTTTTCTACTTCTGACCGCTACTACTTCTCCTTTAACTGGATATGTACCCCATTCGCGGTGAAAATAACCTAGTAACTTCGTGCTCCATGAGCCACCCGCAATAACAACTTTTTCGCAAGTGATCATACCTTCGCTTGTCACAATTCCAGTCACTTTATTATTTTCAATACGGATATCAAATACTTCTGTTTGCTCATATATATCAGCACCCGAGAATGATGCGGAATGTGCGAATGCTTTCGTAAGCTCTGGTGCAATAACATGACCATCTTTCGGATAATATACAGCCCCTATAATTGACTCAGATAGATACGGCTCTTTCTCTCGCAAACGATCTCCCGCTAGGAAATAAGAATCTTCACCGGTTTTCTGCTGCCAATCCATAATGTGAAGAATTCTTTCCTTCTCATCTTCATTTTGAGCAATGCGATAAATGCCTTTCTCTTCATACCCAATATCGATGCCTGTTTTTTCGCGTAAAACTTCTGCAAGTTGTGGAAATATAGCACGGCTTTCTCTCGCAAGTTCAAATAGCGGGTCATATTCATCCCATTCTGCCTGCACCCCAAGTAAACCAGCGGCTGCTTTCGAGGCTTCAGATGCAATCTGTTGCTTCTCTACAATCGCTACTTTATGGCCTCTTTCTGCCAGAAAATGTGCAACTGAACTACCAATTACACCACCGCCAATTATCGCTACATCATACTTCTTACACATGTTTTTCCGCCCACTTTCTTATTGATTCCTTATAAGATTTCGCTTTGCTATACGGGTTACTACTACTTATAATCCCAGACATAACAGCAATACCACTGACGCCGTTAGTAAGAACATCTCCAGTGTTTTCCGGAGTGATTCCTCCAATTGCTGTAATCGGTATGGATAAACACCTTGCAATGTCTGAAATTTCTTCAAGCCCTCTCGCTGGCACACCTTTTTTACAATCTGTCGGAAATACATGACCATAGACGAGTGAATCCGCGCCATTCTTAAATGCATCAATCGCCTCTTCTAAAGAATGCACAGAATAACCGACATGCAAATAAGAAAACTTTTCTTTCACTGACCTTACATCTGCGCTTCGATATCCTAGCTGCACGCGCGGAATATTTAATAAAATAGCAATATCAATTCGATCATTTATCACTATTTTCGATGCTGGAAAGCCCTTCTTCAAAAGACTTTCCACACCTTCATACAATTCCTTCGTACTTTTCTCACGCTCACGAATATGCAAATAATCAATTTCACTTTCAATTTGCATCGCTACATTCACTAACTCTTCGAATGACATGTGACCATTTGAGATTACATGAAGCTCATTTTTCATATTCATTCGCCTACTTTAAAATGTTTTCGAATAACTCATCGGCCGGAACGATTTCTTTCGTCATTCCTTTATCTTTCAACCATTTATTTTGTTTCTCCCATGACTCTTTTGAATCTGATAAAAATGGCTCATCTTTCGTTTCCATCTTCTCTAATAAAATTTTCATACTTTCCTTTTCAACTTCTGGCACAAGTGGGAAGTTTTCTTTTTCTTGATGATTTAATAAAATATTCAATGCTTCATCTGGGTTTTTCTTCATAAAATCATAGCCTTTTTTCGTACCACGCAAGAAAGCTTGCAAAGCTTCTTTATCTTTTTTCAATGTTTTATCACCTGTTACAAATACGAGCTCATGATAATTCGGTACACCATAATCTGCTGGATTAAAGTATGCTGGTTCATGACCTTCATGACGCATAACAGGTACTTCGTGGTTAATATATGCTCCTGTTACCGCATCCACTTTTTTCGTAATTAATGCTGGTACTAAATCAAAACCAACATCGACTACTTTCACTGTATCTGGATTACCACCAGCTTCTTTTACCATCGTTTTTAAATACATCTCACTTAAAGGTGTTCCAGAATACCCAACTGTTTTACCCTCTAAATCTTTTGGCGATTGAATGCCTGCAGACTTCAGCGATACAACATGATTTAATGGTGAACGTACGACAGCTCCAATTGATTTCACTGGAATTTGTTCATTTGCTTTTGCCATGACAACATCTGGCTGATAATATAAGCCAACTGTTACTTTTCCTGCAGCTGCTAACGTTAATGGGTCAGTCGGATTAGAAGGGAATTTAATATTTACCTTTACTCCTTCTTCTTTAAAGTAACCTTTTTCAATTGCCGCATAAATAAAGCTATGTACCGCATTTGGGTACCAATCAAGCATGACCGTTATTTCTTTCTCTTTTTTATTCTTATCTGATGCTGAATTACTCGAACATCCAGCAATCATTGCAACTAATAATGTAAGCACAAAGATGCGTTTTAAAAATTTCATGAATGCTTCCTCCAACTAATGAATTTCTTTTCTAATACCGAAATAAGTACGACGAAGAAAATAGCTAATAACGATAACAATACAATGGGTGCAAATACACCTGCCCCGTCTAATTGCGTCATCATTCTCTTACTGAAATATCCTAGCCCCGCTTGTGCACCGAGCCATTCACCAATTGCCGCCCCAATTACACTAAGCGGTACTGCAATTTTTAAAGCTGAGAAAAAATAAGGAAGTGCAGACGGCAATTTTAATTTAAGAAAAACATCTTTTTTCGTTGCCCCATACGTAACTAAAAGCTCTTCCCATTCTTTTTTCGTACTGCGCAGTCCATCATACGTATTAACTGCAATTGGGAAAAACGTAATTAAAACCGTAACAACAACCTTACTCCAGATCGTATATCCAAACCATAAAACGAAAAGCGGAGCAAGCGCTGTAATAGGAATCGTTTGTGAGGCAACTAATAATGGATAAAATGCTCTCTCCATCCAATTACTCGCATTCATTAACATCGCTAGCCCTACCCCAAGTACGATAGAAATAGCCACCCCTATTAAAACGACATATAATGTTGCTGGCAAATGAACCATAAATAATATGTCTTTTAGTTTCCATATCTTCATTACAATTGCAGACGGTGACGGTAAAATGTACATTTCATCTACAATTCTTGCGCCTACTTCCCAAAGAGCAAGTAAAATACTAGAAAGTGTAAGAGCAGGTAATAGCTCCTTCAACCGGTTCATCATACGAGTACCTGCCTTTGCAACATACTAAGAAGCTCATCTTTCAGCGCTAATACTTCCGGTTTATATAAATCTTTTCTTGTCCGATTATGATCAAGCGGTACAATCCTCTCGGTTAAAGTAGTTATCGGTTGCTGCTCTACCACTAAAATTCGATTAGAAAGAAACAATGCTTCTTCCACATCATGAGTGATAAATAAAATTGTTTTTTCCCACTCTTTCCATTGTTCAAACAACCATTCCTGCAAAGATGCCTTCGTTAAAGCATCCAACGCGCTAAACGGTTCATCTAAGAGCAATATCTCTCCGCCTGTTAATAAAGTTCGAATGAAAGATACGCGTTGCCTCATACCACCAGATAAATCTTTCGGATATTTTGTCTCATATCCTTGTAAACCAAATTTGTGTAACAGTTCCTTTGCCTTTATTTGTGCTTCTTTCTTCTGTACACCTTGGCACTCTAGCGGCAGGGCCGCATTCTCAATAATCGTTCTCCATGGCAGGAGCATATCTTTTTGGGGCATATACCCTACAGGATGGCTCTTTGTTTCTGTTAGTTCTATCTGTCCTGTACTCGCTTCTTCTAAACCTGTAATAAGGCGAAATAAAGTACTTTTCCCGCATCCACTCGGTCCGATAATGCTTACAAACTCTTTATCTTGTATAGAAGCATTTAATTCATTAATGATTGGCTTCTCATCATAATGAAAAGAAA
Source organism: Bacillus cereus group sp. Bc031 (assembly GCF_027716265.1). NCBI lineage: Bacteria > Bacillati > Bacillota > Bacilli > Caryophanales > Bacillaceae > Bacillus > Bacillus cereus group sp. Bc031. The sequence goes on along the minus strand of NZ_JAQFUL010000061.1, from coordinate 5,281 downwards.
CATTATGAAACTGTAGTATGTTCTTGCTCCTCAAATCCCCACATCTCCTTACGGTAGGACATATCCCAGAATAAATATTCAAATCGACTGGAATATAGGAAAATCTCCTCTAATCGATCTAGCTCTTTTTCAGACTTTCCAACTGCCATTTCATTTAATAAATCGATTAACCAAACACAAAGGTTGCCATATTCTTCAGAGCTATAGCCTTGAATCCACTCACCAAAGAACTCATGATCTCTTGCTCCAGGAATATCATTTAAACGCTTTCCAATCTCCCAGTAGCTCCACATACATGGAAGAAGTGCTGCTATTAATTCCGCAAGTGTGCCATTTTGAGATACAGACATCATGTAATTTGTATAAGCTAAATTTTTAGCAGATGGCTTTGCAGACTCTATCTCCCCTATAGAAATTCCAAGTCTTTTTGCATACTGTTTATGAATTGTCATTTCTCCGTTTAATATCCCATCAATCTGTTCAGCAAATTTCCCCATAACTTGTGGATTTGTTGCCTTTACAACACCGATCGCATATAACTTTGCATAATCTAACAAGTATAAATAATCTTGAATAATATAATACTGAAACTTATCTTTTTCTAACGTACCATCCCCCATACCTACAACAAATGGATGATTATGACTCATCTCCCAAACTGGTTGTACAGTTTCTAATAATCTATCGCAAAATTTCATTTCTCTATCCCCTTTCAATTTATATATCTAAATAAAAAACCACTTCTAAATAAGAAGTGGTTACAGCAAATAAAATTATAATTTATTCGTTGCTCCACTTCCCTTCGCTAGTATTATCTAGATCAGGTCTGTAAGGGTTAAGGATTATTCCTCTCTCAGCACAACAAGCACCCCTAGTGGTTTCAATATGAAATTTTCAAATAAAAAAGCCCCGTTTCTATACGCAAAGAAACGGGGACTCATTATTAGTGTCCGAATTGCTTCCCTACGCTAGCATAATCTAGATCAGGTAATAAAAAGGATCAAAGACTTAAGGTCTTACTCTCAGCTGGCAACACCAGCTCTCCTAGCAAACTATAAAATTATCACTGTCAGTATAACACCGTAATAAGACATCATCAACTGTTTTAATTTTCTCAATTGTCAACAAAATAACAAAACCATATAACACTTATATTCTATCTTAGAAATTATTATCCCAATAAATTGGATAAAAAGGAATCATTATCCTCAAAAAATTTATTTTTATATTGATTTCATATTACATTTATGTGAATACACCCACTATATTATATCTTTATACTATAATAAAATTACAACTATACAACTAGAGGAGGTCTCTATTATATGAATATGAAAGCTACTGCTTTAACAGCAACTACTGTCGCAATTGCTTCTTTACTTCCTTCTATGGGAGAAACAAATGTACAAACAGCCAACGCTGAACAATTATCTAATGTGAAAACTGGATATGTCAAAGTCGATCAAGTAGCCTTACATACAAAAGATAACGCAAATAGCTCATCAATTGATACAATTCGCTTTAATACGAAAGTGAATATACTTGAAACAACTAATGGCTGGTATAAAGTATCTGTTAATAATAAAGTAGGTTACGTACAAAAAGATTCTATTCTACTAAAAAACAAACTTCAATCTAATAATCAATATATCGTCAATGCCAATGCATTAAACGTTCGTTCTGAACCTAATTTAGAATCTTCAATTTTAGATGTATTACCAAATGGGAAATTCATTACTATTCAAGAAGAACAAGGTGAATGGTATAAAATTTTACATAATGGCAAAACAGGTTACGTACAAAAGGCATTCGTATCTAATGGTTCACAGCCTTTAGTAAAAGGCATCACAGTTCAAAATAATACGAAATACACAGTTGCAACACCTAAACTTAATGTGCGTAGCAACGCTAGTACAAGTAGTGCACTACTTGGTTCATTACAAAATGGTACACAATTACAAGTAGTGGAAACTGTAGGAACTTGGTATAAAATTCGTTTTGGCACAGGATACGGATATGTGGCAAAGCATTATGTAGTGCAAAATCAAACGCAATCACAAGCTCAAACGACTCAACCTACTTCCATTCCAGCCGTTTTCAAATTCCCTACTCAAGGAAAAATTAGCTCAACATTTGATATGCGCTGGGAACAAATGCATTATGGTATAGATATCGCAGCTCAGGGTAATGTCTCTATCCAGGCTGCTGCGGCAGGTAAAGTCGTGAAATCATATTATTCAGCTAGCTATGGCAATGTTGTGTTCATCGCCCATCAAATAAACGGGAAATTATATACAACAGTCTATGCTCACATGAAAGATCGCACTGTACAAGCTGGTGATCAAGTACAAGCTGGACAATTAGTAGGTCATATGGGAAACACAGGTCATTCATACGGGCAACATCTTCATTTTGAATTACACAATGGAGAATGGAATTTTGAAAAAACAAATGCAGTAAACCCACTGCCATATTTAGTTAGGTAAATTGTATGCCACGCAATATCAATATACCTCTCTTAATTGAATACTTAGCCTTTTTAGGCCTAATCTGTTGCTTAGTAATTTATAATACAAATACTGTATTTTTATCTATTATCATTGCTTTTGTTGCTTTAGAAATTATGATGGAAGCTTTTCAAGTTCAACTAAAACAAAAAATTGCCCATATTTATAATGCCATTTTTCTATTAAGTGCTTTAATAACAAATATTATTAGTAATGGTTTTTATTTATCTACCGTATTTCCCGTATTTTTTATGGCTGTTTTATTATTCATAGCTAGATACATTCATGTCCCTAATAACAAAAAACACGAACAAGAAGCTTAGAAAGAGGAGACACTGTGTACCAATCTTTCAAAGATAATCCGATAAAATATATATTGAATTTATATAAAAAAACAAATACTTTTTTTGGTATACAAGGAAGCTATACGGCACAATTTCTCCTTTATGGAATGTTATTTCTCGTCTTAATTACATTCTCCTTGCTTTACTAATAAAAAAAGGATCTCACAATTGAGATCCTTTTTAATTTATATAGAAAGTGCTCTTTATCCACAAGCATATTTTTCATAAATAAAGCTAAGATTATATTTTTTCTCTAAGCTCATTCTTTGTTCATCATCACACCAATAGAACAGAATATCATGAATCGTTGCATAACGCTTATTTTTAAGAAACAGTTTAAAGAAAGATGGTAAACAGTCATGTAATTGTATAAATATATAATTGCGTAATATTTCTTCTTTATATTTAATGCCCTTACAAATATACAATAATTCTTCACAATAATATGCATGTTGTGGAACTTGGATCATTTCAAAAAATGGCACATATGATAATAATTTTCCAATAAAATGATCATATCGATCCATTATCCCTATCGTCATATGCTCCATCATATCTTTCATTACATATAAATAATCATCTACATGAGTAGTCTTGAGTGGGTCTAATCGATCTGAAATTTGAGAAAGTACAGCCCTTTGGCAAGCTAACACCGCTTGACTAGGTCCATAATATGATAGAAAGTCTGTACACTTACGATACTTTCGTAATAAATCATATGTATATAAGTCATAAACAAAAGTATTACAATACATCGCTAAACTCATCATATCACTATTTAATTGCTCTTTTGATAGTGACTTAGCTCTCTTACACATATAAAAAAATGTAAATTCTAATACTTCTTTATGGGATAATAAATGTTTACAGTCTGTTATACATTTCTCATTAAATTTAACTCTATCCCAAATTTCTACATCTCCATCAGTTAATTCACCAATACGATATTTAATTATTAAATAGTTTAAAGCAACCGCCTGCGTCAAAAGATCCCACGTTTCATATTCCAATGAAGTATGAACAAACTCAGCTAGCCCTTGAGTTACCATAAAAGTATTCGCTTCTTCATACCAACCAATTTCTTGGCATAAGCGAAGAATACGTACTAAAGTTGGAATTTCGTCTTTATGAAATTGCGGTAAATTCTTTGCTTTATTCATTCCATATACGATAAATGCCGCTAAATTTTCTTCTTTATAAAATTCTTTTTCTTTCCACACTAATATAGTTCGTTCTTTCCCTTCACCTTTTGGATGACAAGGTACAAGCAAAGAAAATAATTCAGCGAAATTATTTGGTTCTATATATGTATCTGTAACCAAATTCCAATTTGGATCGCGCTGTACAGCCTTCATATAATTCCCCTTCCCTTTTATCTACATAGGAAATATTAATCCATTATCACATCATTAACAATGAATATTGTTATATTCGAAATCAATCATAATACTTATATCTATCAGTATATCATTTTTTCTCTTATTTATAATTAGGAATGACAAATTTAAATAAACTGTCGAAATTACTAACTGTATACTTATTATATAATGGCTCAGATACATCATGCTAACATATTAGCTTAACCCTATATACTAGAATAATGTATCTGATTTTTATACGTAACGTATTACACTAATTAAAGTCTCACTTCATTCCGTATGCTCTGATATTTCACTTAAAGCAAATCCCGCTTGATCATCTGCCGATTCTTTTATAGCTAAATCTCCTAGTGCTAACATCCCAACGAGTTGACCACTCTCAACTACTGGCAATCGTCTAATTTGATACTGTGCCATTAACTCTGTAGCCTTTTCAATAGGATCATCTGGAGAAACTGAAACAATGTTTTTTGTCATTACATTTGTAATTTTATTAGATCCAGGATGTTTTTCAGCAATCCCTCGAACAACTAAATCTCGGTCCGTAACAAGACCAACAACTTGTTCATTTTCAACAACCGGGATCAATCCAATCGATTCTTCTTTCATCTTTACAGCAGCTTCATATACATTGTCTAACGGTGTACACTGTACAATATGAGTGCTCATCAAGTCTCTCACTCGTGTCATTTGTATCTCCTCCTTTTTATACATACCATAGCTTTTCCTAAATCCCTTTATTTATTTCAAGAAAATCAGTTGATAAAGGAGAATGAACGCACAATAAAAAAGAGTCAGCATATTGCTGACTCTTTTTTTATGACCCGTACGGGATTCGAACCCGTGTTACCGCCGTGAAAGGGCGGTGTCTTAACCACTTGACCAACGGGCCATGGCTCCGCAGGTAGGAATCGAACCTACGACCGATCGGTTAACAGCCGATAGCTCTACCACTGAGCTACTGCGGAATAATATATGGTGGGCCTAAATGGACTCGAACCATCGACCTCACGCTTATCAGGCGTGCGCTCTAACCAGCTGAGCTATAGGC
>NZ_JAQFUL010000060.1:0-32799 GCF_027716265.1 Bacillus cereus group sp. Bc031 | reverse complement strand
CATCCAAGTATTAATTTACGGGTCTCTTATTAAGGGAATTTAAAGCTGAAATAACAGCTTAAATATAATATACGAGGGGAGAAATAATCATGAAACTAGTTGTTATTAACGGTACACCAAGAAAATTTGGTAGAACTCGCGTGGTGGCAAAATATATTGCGGATCAATTTGAAGGGGAATTATATGATTTAGCAATTGAGGAGTTACCTTTATACAATGGAGAAGAGTCACAACGTGATTTAGAGGCAGTGAAAAAATTAAAAACGTTAGTGAAAGCTGCGGATGGGGTTGTATTATGTACACCAGAATATCATAATGCGATGAGCGGTGCGCTGAAAAACTCTTTAGATTACTTAAGTAGTAATGAATTTATTCATAAACCAGTTGCGTTGTTAGCGGTTGCTGGTGGCGGTAAAGGTGGAATAAATGCATTAAACAGCATGCGAACGGTCGCTAGAGGTGTTTATGCAAATGCAATTCCAAAACAAGTTGTTCTTGATGGATTACATGTGCAAGATGGTGAACTTGGGGAAGATGCAAAACCATTAATTCATGATGTAGTTAAAGAATTGAAAGCATATATGAGCGTATATAAAGAGGTGAAAAAGCAACTAGGAGTTGAGTGATATGTCATCTCTTTATAAAGATTCACGCTTGTATTTCATTCTAGGGGCCAATAGTCTATCAGCTATTGGTTCCGGTATTGTAATGATAACGATTCCATGGTTGTTAATTAAAGAGAGTGGAGGAGAGACAACGTTTGGTTATGTTTCCATCATCTCAACACTGATTATGTTTTTGTTAACTCCGTTTATCGGGCAAAGTATTGATCGTTTTTCAAGAAAATCTTTATTATTATGTAATGAAGGTATTGGGATAGCCGTAATCGGAATAATGGTTATATGGGGATTTGCTGGGCAATCCTATCATTCTATTCATTATATTCTTATTTATATAGCGGGCTCTTTTTACTATCTATTATTTTATCCTACAATTTTTGCGTTCAACCAAGAAATTTTTCAAGCAGAACATTATAAAAGTTTAAGTGGAACGATGGAAATACAAGGACAGTTAACACAAGTTATTTCAGGAGCAGCCGCGAGCTTTCTAATTGAAGTTGTGTCTTTGAAGTGGATATTGTTAGTAGATATGTTAACTTTTGTAGGAGCATTTTTGCTGTTTTTATGTATACCGTATGTCAAGAAAAAAGAGATTAAAAAGAAAATAACATTTAAGAAGCAATTGTTCGAAGGAATTCACTTTATGAAAAAACGTCCTAAGCTCTTTTGGTTCTTACTTGCTACTTATATGCCGTTTATAGGTGTCATGATGGCAAATTATTTAATACCAGTTTATATTTCGGATATACTTAAAGCTAATGCCTCTGTATACGCGATAGAGGGAATGATGTACGGTGTTGGAGCTGTTGTTGCAGGAATCTGTATTCCACTCATAATGAAATATGTCAAAACAGAAGTTTCAATCGTTATGACGATGTGCATTTATGTAATTTCAATTACCGCAATGATTATTGAACCTTCCGTAATGTTGTTATATGGACTAGCGATTTTTCATGCGATTGGAAATGCGGGGACAAGAGTGGCGAGAAATGTATTGATGATGGAGGAAATCCCAAACGAAGTAATGGGACGTGTTGACAGCTTATTTCGATTAATTGGTACAGGAATAAGAATTGTATTATTAATGCTGTTTACAGCTGGTGTATCTAAAGCTGGGGTAATGCTCCCGTTTTACGTACTTAGCTGTATATTGATTCTATCATTAGGAATTGCTCTTTATTATGTATATTCACAACGTAAAGTAGGGACGAAAGTTTTTAATAAATCAATCGTTTAAAAAACACTTCTGCCTTCCAATCTTTTTTTATATAATAAAAAGAAAGGGAGTGCAAACATATTTATGAACAAATGGATATTACTTATAATCTTATTATTACCACCACTATACATTCTTTGTATGACCTTTCGAATGAAGAAAGTTGCTCGTGAAAAGCTGAGCCATCACTCTCCGTACGTTCTTATATTAGGTGCAAAGTTATTTGGAGATAGACCGTCTTTATCTCTTCAAAACCGTTTGGATGTAGCATTGGAATATTTAGTTTCTCATCCTGAAGCGAAAGTAATTGTTTCAGGTGGTCAAGGAGAAGATGAAGATATACCGGAAGCTCATAGTATGAGGAACTATTTAATGGTACATGGTATAGATGAGAGTCGTATTTTAATAGAAGATCAATCTACAAATACGTATGAGAATTTAAAGTTTAGTATAGATTTATATGATGTGAAACATGCGGTAGTTGTAAGCAATACGTATCATTTATATAGAACGAAAATAATTGCAAAGCGTTTAGGCATGAGGATGGAGGCACTAGCTGCTGAAACGCCAATGCGCTCTAAGAGAAAAATGTATGTGCGTGAATACGCCGCTATAATGAAAACCATATTGTTAGACCGTTAGAGCTCAAATGTGAGCTCTTTTTTTGTTGAATAATGCGTATCATTTGAAATGAATTCCATATTCCATCAAAATAAAGGAAACAACGATAAAGGAGTTGTATTTGTGATTCAGTTTAATCAAGTGTCAAAATCATATGAAGATGGCACAAAAGCAGTGGATTCATTGCATTTAGAAATTAAAAAGGGAGAATTTTTTGTTCTCATTGGTCCGAGTGGTTGCGGGAAAACAACGACAATGAAAATGATTAATCGTTTAATTGAAACGACAGAAGGCTCAATTTTAATCGATGGAAAAGATATTCAAGAATACAATATTAATGAATTACGATGGGATATAGGGTACGTGTTGCAGCAAATCGCTTTGTTCCCTCATATGACAATTGCTGAAAATGTTGCAGTTGTTCCTGAAATGAGAAAGTGGAGCAAAGAAAAAATAAAAGCTCGTGTCGATGAGTTGCTCCAGATGGTCGGGCTAGATCCAGACGTATATCGCGATCGCATGCCTGATGAATTATCAGGAGGACAAAAACAACGTGTAGGTGTCGTGCGGGCATTAGCCGCAAACCCGAAAATCGTTCTTATGGATGAACCATTTAGTGCGCTAGATCCATTAAGTAGAGAACAGCTTCAGAAGGATATCGTACAATTGCAAAAGAAGATTCAAAAAACAATTGTATTCGTAACACATGATATGCAAGAAGCATTATCACTTGGAGATCGCATTTGTGTTATGAAAGAAGGAAAAGTTGTTCAATTAGATACGCCAGAAGGAATTATACATAACCCGAAAAATGAATTTGTAGAAGAATTCATTGGAAATCGTGGAAGACCTTGGTATGAGGGGAAAAGTATTGAAGATGTATTGCCACATGATGAAAGTATGCGGATAGAAGGGGAGGCACTATCATTACATTCTTCTTTACAAGAAGCATTAGTTCGCCTGCGAGCTGATGAAGTCGTTCCAGTTGAAGAAAATGGTCGATATGTTGGAGCTTTAACAAGTCGTCATATTGTCAATTATATCGTTGAACAAATGAAGGAAAGAGGCTAAACAGTGACTGATTTTATACAGACGTTCCAAGAACGAAAAATAGAATTACTAACTGCATTAAGTGAGCATTTACAAATATCGCTTATTTCATTATTTTTTGCAGTAATTATTGCGGTACCGCTTGGCATTTTATTAACGAGAAAAGAGCGAATGGCTGAATTTATAATAGGAACTTCTGCAGTAATGCAGACAGTGCCATCACTTGCATTGCTCGGACTATTAATTCCGTTAGTAGGAATCGGAAAACTTCCAGCGATTATCGCATTAGTTGTGTATGCACTATTACCTATTTTACGCAATACATATACAGGAATACGGGAGTTAGATGAATCTTTAATTGAAGCAGCGAAAGCTATGGGGATGAATAGCTGGAGAAGACTGTGGAAGGTAGAGCTTCCTCTTGCGTTACCAATTATTATGGCCGGTATTCGTACGGCAATGGTATTAATTGTTGGAACGGCTACATTAGCAGCTCTTATAGGTGCTGGTGGGCTTGGTAAACTCATATTGCTTGGTATCGATCGGAATGATCATGCGCTTATCATTTTAGGGGCCGTACCAGCCGCGTTACTTGCTTTATTCTTTGATGTAGAACTTCGGGTGCTTGAGAGTCCAAAACGTTCGTCTAAGCGTGTTATATTGACGATATGTATTGTTTGTATAATGGTTGCTTCTCCATTTCTTTGGAATACCGAAAAGAAAGATATTGTTATTGCGGGCAAACTTGGATCAGAACCTGAAATTTTAATTCAAATGTATAAGCAGCTTATTGAACAAGATACCGATTTACATGTACAATTAAAACCAGGTCTTGGAAAAACATCATTTGTATTCGAAGCGTTGAAATCAGGGGAAGTAGATATATACCCTGAGTTTTCGGGAACAGCTTTATCTACATTCGTGAAAGAAGAGCCAAAAAGTACAAATCGGGATGAAGTATATGAGCAGGCTCGCGTTGGAATGGAAAAGAAATATAGTATGGTTATGTTGAAACCAATGGAGTATAACAATACATATGCACTAGCTATGCCGAAAAAAATAGCAGATCAAAAGAATATAAGTACAATTTCTGATTTAGGAAATATTGCACAGGATGCTAAAGTAGGGTTCACATTAGAATTTGCTGATCGTGAAGATGGTTATAAAGGAATGCAAAAATTATATAACTATAAGTTCTCGAATGTTAAAACGATGGAGCCGAAGCTGCGTTATAGCGCAATTGAATCTGGAGATGTTAACGTAATCGATGCATATTCAACAGATAGTGAATTGGAACAGTACGGACTTAAAGTGTTAAAAGATGATAAAGGGTTATTCCCACCATATCAAGGTGCACCGTTATTAAGAAAAGAGACATTACAAAAATATCCTGAACTTGAAAAAGTATTAAATAAATTATCTGGAAAAATTACAGATGAAGAAATGCGAAAAATGAATTATGAAGTAAATGTGAATGGTAAAAGTAGTGAAGAAGTCGCAAAACAATTTTTACAAAAAGAGAATTTACTTCGTTAAATTTACAAAAAATATACAAATTCATATGTATGAAATGACCGTTCATTATAAAATGAACGGTTTTTTTGTGCATACTTATACATTTTTTCAAAAAAGTATTCCATTTTTCTTCATTTTCTTTTAGAATAAGTAATGTTTTCCTGAAAAAATATAAGAGAAGCGTCTATTAGAGAAAAAGGTGACTTTAATAGTTGAACGAACATAACACCTAGAATGACAGATGGGGTGGTACAAATAGAAAAGAAGTTAGGATTTTTTCCATTAATTGCATTAGTAGTCGGAACAATGGTTGGTGGCGGTGTTTTTAGTTTACCGCATGATTTAGCAGTAGGAGCAAATAGCGGCTCTATCATAATTGGCTGGTGTATTACAGCGATGGGAATGATTCCACTCGCGCTCGTATATCAAACGTTAGCAAGAAAGAAACCAGAGCTTGAGGGCGGGATTTATAGTTATGCACGTGCTGGTTTCGGTGAATATATCGGATTTAACAGTGCTTGGGGATACTGGTTAGCAGGAATTTTAGGAAACGTTGCAACAATCATGTTACTGTTTAGTACATTAGGTTATTTCTTCCCCATTTTTAAAGGTGGAAATAGTGTTGCGTCTATCGTAGGAGCATCACTTTTATTATGGACACTTCATTTTCTAATTTTATTTGGCATTCGTGAAGCATCTATTATGAATGTGATTGCAACAATAGGGAAATTGGTACCAATCGTATTATTTATTGTTGTAATGGTAACAGCGTTTCGCTGGGATACATTTACACATGATTTTTGGGGAGAAGGAACTATTTCAGTTTCCTCTATACTTGGTCAAGTGAAGAATACAATGCTTGTAACTCTTTGGGTTTTCATCGGGGTTGAAGGAGCGGTAGTATTATCTGGAAGAGCGAAAAATAGTCGAGACGTCGGTAAAGCGACAGTATTAGGACTTATTTTAGTAATGTCTATTTATATTTTAATTTCTGTCTTGTCAATGGGAGCGATGACAAGAGGAGAACTTTCTGTTTTAGAAACGCCGTCAATGGGACATGTATTAGAACATGTTGTTGGGACGTGGGGCGCAGTAGCGATTAACATCGGGTTAGTTGCTTCACTTGTAGGTACATTAATAGGTTGGTTTTTACTTGTTTCTGAAATTTCCCATGTAGCAGGAAAAGATGGCGTGTTTCCGAAAGTCTTTACGAAAACAAATAAAAAACAAACACCGCATATGGCATTATGGATCTCAAATGGCGTTGCCCAAGTTATATTTATAATCGTTCTGTTTTCAGAGTCAACATATCAAATTATGTATTTCATAGCGTCAACATCAATTTTAGTACCATATTTATTATCAGCGTTATTCCAATTCAAATTAGTGATTACAAATGAACTAAAAGATGCAAAAGTGAAAAATGGTTCGCTAGCTTTAATTGCTTCACTTTACTCTATATGGCTTATTTATGCAGCTGGTTTGAAGAATTTATTGCTCGTTTCAATCGTATACGGAATTGGGATCATTGTTTATGTGTACGCAAGAAAAGAAAAAGGAAATCGTTGTTTTACTCGTATAGAGAGATATGTAATGTGGGCAATTGTCGTAGCAGCTGTTACATCTCTTTATATGTTATTGACTGGAAATATAAAAATGTAAAAGTCCTTTTCATTTAAAGGGCTTTTTTCTTTGTCTATAGAATATTTAATACATAAGATATTCAGGAGGGATGAAAATGGAAGGAAAAGAACAGTTGAACAGAATTGTTGATTTAGCGAGTGAAGTAAGGAAAGTGTTAGTGCAAGAATCTTTTTTTAATCATCATCCTGAACTGCGAGGAGTGATTGAAAATTTAGCGAGTGCGGTAGAGAATTTGGCGGAATTACAGCAACATAAAGATGAAAACGCTGAAGATCGTTTACGATATGTACTTGCTAAAATGAAAATTGCTCATAATGCCATCTTACAAGAGAAAAACGCATTTCCATCTCATTAATATACGATTTCATTTTGAACCTGGCGGATAACGTCAGGTTTTTTGTTTCTAGTTTTGCGTTTCTTTCATACACTAAGAATAGTATGAAAAAAGAAGGTGACGAAGGTGAAATTACATAAAGCTCTTCAGCCAAGTTTTATAAAACGAATGTACTATATGAGGTTTATTGGGAAGTTTACAAAAGCAGAGAGTGAGAAGAGTGGAGAGAATTTCTTTGTACAATGCCTATCGCCAATACCATTCACATTGCAAGAGCAATTGAAAAATGAACCATATGTATTTGAAGGTTTATGTAGCAATAAAAAGAATGAAAAAGTCTTTTCGGAATTAAAGAAAAGAAAACTAGAAAAGCAATTGATTATGTTTCGTCTCTATTATGAAAGAGGACATATATACGTGGAGTTAATTTGTACAGAAGAAGCGCGAGAAATAGCAAACGGTTATAAAATGATTCCAGTACCTAAAGTTTCCGATTATAAAAAGGGAGAGTCTTTAGAAAGAAAACTTAGTAACGGTTATTTGTCATTTCTAATGCCAAAATATCCGAAAGACTTTGAGCCCCCTGAGTTATTGTGGCATGAGGGAAGGTTATATGGAAATATATCTTTAAAGTCATCGTCAATTAGTTCAATCGCATATTTTGAACAGCAGCGGGAATGTAAGTATATAGAACTTAATGACTGGATGAAGTATGTAGAAATAGCGGTAGAAGATCAATTATATTTTGTAAGCAATCATGTGTATGAGCAATTAAAAAAACGAATAACTGAAGAAGGTAAGCTTGTAGAGGTAGAGGAAATAAAAGTGCAAAAGGATGAATGGGAATGGGATGAGCGTGAATCCGTCTTTTTACAGTATGTGAAAAGTTTTATACGTAATAAAGGGCTATATTTGGATGAAACAGATATTTATAACTTTCATATAAGTACAAAAACAAATATGTTGACGATTCTGGGGGGGATACCAGGTGCTGGAAAATCCCGTTTTGTGCAAGCTTATGCAGAAGCACTTGGATTACAATACGGGGAAGAATTGGTTTGGATCCCGATTTCACCATCATATCAAGAACCACATGATTTACTTGGTTACCTTCATCCAAATGGTACTTTTATTGAAAGTGAAACAAAATTAGTTAGGGCGTTAATGAAGGCAAAAGAAAATCAAAATCAGCTGTATATAATCGTTTTTGATGAAATGAATATGTCACATATTGAGCATTGGTTTACTCCATTTCTATCTGTTCTTCAACTTGAAAAACAAAATCGTATTTTAAATTTATATGAAGGTGTGCAAGAAAAAGAAAATTCAATTCCGCCAACAATTGAAATTGGAGAAAATATTATATTTGTTGGTACTGTGAATTTTGATGAAACAACGAAGGAGCTCTCAGATCGATTATTAGATCGGACGAATGTAATAACTTTACGAAAGATTCCGTTTTGTGAGATGTGTATGGAGCAAGAGAAAGTTGTATTACAACCACCTCTGAAAGTAACTGCAGGAGAATTTCGCATAAATTGGGTCAGGAATAAAACGATGATTGAGGTGTTTTCTGAAGAAGAGTTAGAGCTATTAGATAAGTTACATGGTGTATTGTCATCACACGATACGTCAAAGGGAATTTCTTTTCGATGTGCAAATGCAATTGCTACTTATTTGCAAAATATACCGTTCCAAAATAATCATTCTTATATGATTAGTAGAGAGGAAGGATTTGATTTACAAATAAAGCAACGTGTATTGACGAAAATAAGAGGGACTGAAATGATGGTTGGGTCTTTACTTTCAGAGGAAGTAAAAAGGGGGGCAACATTAGTACCTCTTTTGCAATCTCCACTTGCAAACAGAGTATCTACATTTGAACACTCTTTAGCATATATAAGAGAAAAGCGTAGAGAACTGGAGTTGTATGGTTATGCAAAATGATGGGCGATACGAAACAGAAATCGTTGATACGAAAGAAACGCTTCCTTTTGTATTAAAGTTAATTATTGGAACGGAGTCAAAAGGAGAATATATTTTATTAAATCGTCTTTGTACCTCTGCAACAGCATTAGTTCAATGTATTTATAAAGTGCAAGAATTAAAACCAATTAGATTGCAATACCATTATGAAAATCCAATGAATATTACTTTTATATGGAATAAAGTCTATGAGGGACAGAAAAATATAAAAGAGACAAAATATGAAATAAATGAAAAAAAACAAAAGGTATTAATATATGAACATGGAAAAACGGAATTCTTTTATCCATGGCGTTGTGGTTTATATCATTTTGAGGTGAATATAGAAAATCGAACGTATTATGGCGCTTTTCAAGTCGTTCCAAAAAATTTTTTTGATGATCAATTTGAAATGATTCAAAACTATGTGAAGTCAATTTTAAATGAGTTGATTTTAGATAGAGGTTATTATAAAAAGACTTTCTCTGCACTTAGCGATATTGAAGATTCTTCTTATCTAGTGTTACTTAGAAAGTTGCCGCAAAAAATGAAAAAGATAAAGCGAATTTTTAAGAAAATAGAATCGAGTTCAAAATTTATACATGAATATAAATGGGAAGAAAAGGAGCGGAAAGTAACGAGGAAAGGAGCGGTAGTGGCGGAAAGAAAACCGTACGCAAAATATTATAATCGTAAGTTTATCGAACAAAAAAATAGTATAGAAAATGCATTTCTTAAATTTAAAGCGATGCAATTTTATCTTTATTTACTTGAAGCAGAAAGTTTTTTGCGTCAAACAATTGAAATATTAGAAAGAGAAAAAAAGAAGAAATCAGAAGAATTTCAAGCTGTAAAAACGATTATACAAACAATTGAGCGTAATGGATCAGTGACCGATAGAGAGAAACAAAAATATAAAAATATACATTTACTAAAAGAGGCGGATTTACGAAAAAGTTCTATGAAGATACAAGAATATAAAATTTTAGCGCATTTCGTACATGATAGTGTACAATACTTTCAAACTTTAATGCATTCTCCATTTTGGAGAGAAGTTTCTGAAACGGGTAGAATGAACGCACATAATTTACCGATACCACATCAACAATTACTACAGCATTTAGATTTACTCCCACAATATACAGATCAATCTCCATCTTTATTATTTGTTTATAAACCAACTTTTTTAGTGTATGAATATTACGCTTTTTTTATCGTTATTTCCATGTTAGAGCAAATTGGTTTTGAAGCTAGAAATTCCATTCGTGAACAAATACAAGAACATTTTTATGTAGATGGATTACAAGATGGAACGACAGTAGTTTTACATCGAGATGATATGAAAGTCCATGTCGCATTTAATGATTTAATTGAAACACATCCTCTTATTGCATTAAGTAAAGGGAGTAATTTTTATAATGGAGAAGATACGAAGAAGCCAGATATTCGCTTAGACTGTTATGTAAAGGGGGAAGAGAAATACGTCTATCAATCTTCTATTATTATTGAAGTGAAGTATAGCCCAATGTACAATATTTTTCAGCACGTTGGGAATACGAAAGCAACTGAGCAAATGTATAAGTACTGGTCTATAAAATTTGTAGAAGAACAGGATGGAAAGCGAGTCTATCATCGAAGGGCCATTTATGAAGTCATTTGTGTATATCCAGGAAGTCATATGCATAGTAAAAAAATTGAGTCTGGTTGTGGTATTTTCTTACAATTATATCCATATAAAACAAAGCAAGGGGAAGAGAAATTAGCTGGAAAACATGGAATGGTACAAATTTTTGAGAAGTGGTTAAAAAGCATGAAGAAGTAAAAGAAATCCTTTTTTATAAAGGATTTCTTTAGATTAAGAAGAATTATATGCAGTAGGGGAGACGGCTTCATACGATATGAATTTGCAAGTAATATAAATATATTGTGAGAAGGATGGTACATGAGGGATAAGAGATGATTATGATGGAATTTAATTCGTTTTGCAGAATATAATAAGTCATAAATATTTTTAGTTGCATACGAAGATTTGTTCTTATATGATAGATAGTGAAAGCGTTATCAAAAAACAGAGCGGCGATGGGAAAGGCGGGGAAATATGTTCCAGCGTGTTCAAACAAAGGAAGAACATTTTTGGTTCGAGCAACTATGGGGAGATTTTTGTGAAGAAAGAAACTTAATGTTCGTAGAACGTAATTTAAATCCATCACGATTTTTATTAATAGAAGATGAACATCATATCGGTACAGTAGAATGTATGAAGTATACGGTACCAGAACAATCAAATTCTGAGTTTTTCTATCCGTTTTCTAAAAATGATTTAGTGAAAGATTTGCAAAATGTATATGAAATAGGCAAGTTAAGTATTGCGAAAACGTCTCGTGGGAGAGGACACTTCAAAAGACTAACAGCTATTTTATTTATGCATGCATTAGAAACAAAAGCAGAATGGTATATCGCAGCGGTTACAAAAAGAATGTATATGTATTTATTAACACTCGGTTTCCCAATTGAACCGATAGATAAGCCATTTCAATTTCATGATACTTTACAAGGTGTACCAGTACGAATTCATGCCCGAAAAGGGGCTACGCATTTGTATTCTTTAAAAGAATTTCGAGATGTAATTCAAGGAAATGCCCATGCACAGGCATTAATCGCAGAATACAGTAAGAATATTATGTTAACCAAATAAAACGAAATGAATATGTATAATAAAGAGAATGCGATTTTAAAATGAAATTATTCTTCATGAAAAAGACCCTTATTATTTTAATAAGGGTCTAAAAATTATAATCCAAATATACTAAAAATCATTTTACGGCGCTTAGGTTTCTTTTCACGTTCATATATTGGCTTTGTATCGGGAGTAATATAGATTGGTTCTTCTTTCTTGAGGGTAGCTTCTAGTTTTTGAATTCGCTCTAACATTTCCTCCATTTCACGGCGATGTTGTAAAAGTTGGTACGTAACAACATCATTTGCCTTATCTTGCATTTGTTCTTCCATTCGATCTAGTCTTCTCGTAATTGTGTTTAATTGAGCGGTTAATTGCTCAAAATCATGTGATGATATGTTTTGAACAATTGTATTTACTTGAGTTTTCAATTCTTCAACATCATTTGATGATGTTTTTTGAGTAGGGTGAGTGTTTTGGGACTTCTCTATTTGTGAAAGATGGTATTCTAACATTTGGTCTAAATCATCTTGTGTAAAAATAAAGTGACCATATTTATTTTTTTCTATAGTAAGATTTAATTGTTGTGCAATCCGGACAACAGCCTTTGGGCTAACACCTAATTTTTTTGCGATAAATGGTGTTTTATATTCCAAAATAATCCCTCCTATATATATCCTGTTGAATGATTTCGATCTATGAAGTAAGTTCCCTTCCAGTGTGACAAAAGAAGTGTGGAATCGGCAAAGAAAGTGTTTTTTCACGAAATGAAGCTAGGAAGAATATATCGTGAATATAAAAGTTTTTATCTTGAAATTTAGAATCATTTGACTGAGGGAAATGAATTAGATTATCATAATGATAAATATCTTTTTTATGTATGCATATAATATATAAAAAGGTGGTTGCTAATGTAGAATTTTGTTAGAGTATTAGAATGCTTACTTCACTTGAATAAAATTAAGTAGGAGGTGGCTTCCTTGCTTACAATGTAAGTAAGGAAAAGTATTTGGACATATATAGTATAAGTATAGTGATTGTTTTAATTGCCTTAACGGCATTTTTCGTTGCAGCAGAATTTGCAATTGTTAAAGTGCGAAGTTCAAGAATTGACTATTTAATTGCAGAAGGAAATAATCGCGCAACATCTGTCAAAACAGTCATTACAAACTTAGACGAATATTTATCTGCTTGTCAGCTAGGAATAACAGTTACAGCACTGGGAATTGGGTGGTTCGGTAAACCTGCGTTAAAGCAAATGTTTGACACATTTTTTGTGAATTTGAACATTTCTACTCAACTAGCAGATATTTTTGCTGTAATTTTAGTGTTTTTGTTTATTACATTTTTGCATGTTGTAATAGGGGAATTGGCTCCAAAAACATTTGCGATTCAAAAAGCTGAACAGGTGAGTTTATTTGTTGCTAAACCGTTAACTTTCTTTTATCGTATGGCGTTTCCATTTATTTGGCTATTAAATGGATCAGCCCGAATAATTACGAAGTTGCTAGGGCTGAAACCACCGAAAGGGCACGATGAAGTTCATTCAGAAGAAGAATTACGGTTATTAGTTTCAGAAAGTTACAAAAATGGAGAGATTAATCAGTCTGAATATAAATATGTAAATAAAATCTTTGAATTTGATGATCGTATAGCAAAAGAGATAATGGTACCCCGAACTGAGATGCATATTATAAGTAAAGAAATGCCTGCTGAAGAAGCGTTGCAAAAAATGTCTCGGGAAAAATATACGAGATATCCAGTTGTTGATGGCGACAAAGATCACGTAATAGGCTTTGTGAATTTTAAAGATATTTTCACAGATTTTGTGCAGCATAATGCGGTTAGTAATAAGAAAGTAGAGCAATATATTAGGCCGATTATTTTAGTTATCGACTCTATCCCAATACACGACTTATTTTTAAAAATGCAAAAAGAAAGAACACATATTGCTATATTGATAGATGAATATGGTGGTACGTCTGGACTTGTTACTGTTGAAGACATTTTAGAAGAAATAGTTGGAGATATTCAAGATGAGTTTGATACAGATGAACAGCCAGAAATTCAACAAGTTAGTGAAACGAAAACAATACTAGAGGGAAAAGTACTTGTTAGTGAAGTAAATACGTTATTAGGTTTAACGATTGATGATAATGGTGTTGACACAATAGGTGGATGGATTTTAACGAAGAATATAGAAATTGCCGAAGAGGATTTCATTGAAATCGAAAATTATAAGTTTTGCGTAAAAGAATTAGATGGACACTATATAAAGAGACTAGAAGTTACAAAAACTGTAGAATCAATTGTTATTTTAGAAGATGAAAAACAAATTTCATTACAAGAACAAATTAGTTCGTAGACTCTGCTAGATGGCAGAGTTTTTTTTGAGCATAATGTTTTTGGCAGAATAAGGGCTATGTTACAATGAAATAAGTCAGACCTTTCACTAGGTGAAGTATTGTTGTATACATATATTTGAAAGGGGAAGAATTATGAAAAAGCATTTATATATAAATGGAGATTGGAAGTCTGTAAACACGTATAAACCATTATACGCACCATACTCTGAAGAAACATTAGCGGAAATTGCGCAAGGAACGGAAGAAGATGTAAAAGAGGCTGTTACTGCCGCAAAAAATGCAATGAAAGAAATGAATACATTATCTGCATATGATCGAGCGACTATTTTAGAGAAAGTCGCACAAAAAATGGATGAAAGAAGAGAAGAATTTGCAGAAATTATTGCAAAAGAGGCTGCAAAACCAATACGTGCTGCAAGGGGGGAAGTAGATCGTACCGTTCAGACATACAAATTTGCAGCTGAAGAAGCGAAGCGTATATACGGTGAGACACTGCCACTTGATGCGGCACCTGGTGCAGATGGGCGTATTGCATACACAATACGAAAACCGATTGGGGTTATAGGAGCTATTACACCATTTAATTTTCCATTAAATTTAGTGGCACATAAAGTGGGCCCCGCAATTGCTGCTGGAAATACAGTTGTATTAAAACCAGCTGATCAAACGCCTCTATCATCTTATGCATTAGTTGAACTATTTGAAGAAGCAGGATTGCCAAAAGGGGCTTTAAATATTGTTTCTGGTCCTGGTTCAACTGTAGGCGAAGCAATAGTTACAAATGATGATGTTGCTTCCATTACTTTTACGGGAAGTCCGAAAGTTGGACTTGGAATTAAGGCAAAGGCTGGGTTAAAGCGAGTTACGTTAGAACTAGGATCGAATGCCGCTGTTATTATTGATGAAGATGTTGAATTAACAGATGAATTAATTGAACGAGTAAAGTGGGGAGCATTTGTTAATAATGGACAAGTTTGTATTTCGGTACAACGCGTTTTTGTACATGAAGAGAGACTGGATGAATTTTTATCTAAGTTACAGAAAGCGATGGAAACAGTTGTTGTTGGTGATCCGTTGCTTGAGGAAACGGATGTATCAGCTTTAATTTCGAAAAAAGATGTCGAGCGTATCGATAACTGGATGCAAGAAGCAGTTAAAGAAGGAGCGAACGTTTTGTATGGTGGTAACAAACGTGATGAAAGGATTTTTGAACCAACTGTATTAACGAATGTTCCAGAGCATGTATCTGTACAGTGCCAAGAAGTGTTCGGTCCACTTATGACAGTAAATACATTTAAAGAATTTGATGAGGCTATAGAGCAAGTAAATCATTCACGTTACGGTCTACAGGCAGGTGTATTTACAAATAATTTGTTTAAAGCTATGCGTGCAATTGATGAGCTTGAAGTTGGTGGTGTCATGATAAATGATATTCCAACGTTCAGAGTAGACCATATGCCTTACGGGGGTGTGAAAGAAAGTGGTACGGGGCGTGAAGGAATTAAATATGCAATCGAAGAAATGACAGAAATGAAATTAGTGTGTATTAAAAAATAAAGGAACTAGAACTTAAACATCGAAAAAAACGAGTAGGAAATGTTTACGATTCCATACTCGTTTTTTTTTGTTTATTTGACGTTTCTTAGAATGATTTCATTTAATCAAGTGTACCTTTTACTTCATTTCTTGTTTGAAAATAGCATCTTCTACATAAATTTGTTCTTTGTCGACAGCAGTGCTATGAGATAATACTAAACCGATTGGTGTTTCTGTACCTTTATTTTGAACAATTGTAAAAGGAACATTTTTTTCGTTCGCTAATTTAATGTATTTTGATAAATGTGGGTAAGCAATGCCACCATTTAGGAATATTTGTAATGATTGAGAAGAGCGCATGCTACTAGCTACTTCAGAATATACATTACTTTGCATTACTTGACCGATAGTTAAAGCGATTTCTACACGCTCACGTAATGTAGTTAAATACATATTACGTTCTTCTGGTTTGTTTTGCTTTTGGCCGTAAATGCCTTCTTGGAGATAATCTTCCACATTTTTATTTACCATATTTTTCACACCTTTCCTTTTCTATTGTACGAAAGAATGAAGCAGGATGCAAAAAAAGTCGCATCGAATATAAAAAATTTGAATGAAAGGAAGGAAAATGGAATGTAACAATCTAAACAATTAATAAAGTTATAAAAATTTTATCAACACATATTAACAAAATGTGACAATAATCTATTAACGAATCATGTTTTTTGTGTTAATATTCAAAATATAAAGGGTGTTCGTCGCATGGAAATGGAGGAATGGAGGTTTTTCCAATCGATAAGGATATTAAAGAAGTATTTTGTTCGCACTTGAAAAACAACAGGCACCAATTCGTTGAGAACTGGAAAAACAAAATGATAATTTCCGATAAAGATCCATTTAGACTAGAAGCAGTTCAAAATGGAGAGGATTTATTAGAGTTTATTATTGAACTTACTATGGAAGAAAAAGATATAAATTATCTTCAGCCATTATGCGAGAAATTTGCTATTGAACGTGCAGGAGCAGATGCGAATATAGGTGATTTTGTTTATAATGCAAATGTAGGAAGAAATGAGCTTTTCGAAGCGATGTGTGAATTAGATGTTAGTGCACGTGAATTGAAACCAATTATGGCCCAAATACATACTTGTTTTGACAAATTAATTTATTACACTGTTTTAAAATACTCGGAAATTATATCAAGAAATTTAGAGGAAAAACAGCAATATATTAACGAAACACATAAAGAAAGGCTGACAATTTTAGGGCAAATGTCAGCTAGTTTTGTACATGAATTTCGTAATCCGCTTACTTCCATTATGGGGTTTGTCAAATTATTAAAGGCAGACCATCCTAGTTTATCGTATTTAGATATTATTTCTCAGGAATTAGACCAATTAAATTTTCGCATTTCGCAATTTTTACTCGTATCGAAAAAAGAAATGTGGACTGAATCTGAACGGTTTTGGCTAAATGATTTGTTTCAAGACATTATACAGTTCTTATATCCAAGTTTGGTCAATGCAAATGTTTCTATTGAAAAGAATTTGCCATACCCAATTCCGCTTACTGGTTATCGGAGTGAAGTGAGACAAGTATTTTTAAATATATTAATGAACTCAATTGACGCTCTTGAATCAATGAAAGAAGAACGAAAAATTATCATTGATGTATTTGAAGAAGATCAATCGATTCGGATTGTAATAAAAAATAACGGGCCAATGATTCCAGCTGAAAATGTAGAAACGATTTTTGAACCATTTGTAACTACTAAAAAGTTAGGAACTGGTATTGGGTTATTTGTATGTAAACAAATTGTAGAAAAGCATAATGGGTCCATCATGTGTCGTTCAGATAATGATTGGACAGAATTTCAAATTGCATTTCAAAAATAAACAGTCTACACCAAATGAATGGTGTAGACTGTTTTAATTCGTAAGTATAACGGCTTCTAATTTAGGATCTTTCGTTGAATAACCTAAAATTGAAATTGTATAAATAATGTTCGGTTCGACTTTGAAATCCGGTATAGTTAGTAAGACACTTTGATGATCTGCGAGTGAAACTTCTATATCCGCTGTACCAGGGCTAACTTCTAAAAAATCTGTTATTTGTTTAAAGAGTACATTTTCAAATAAATGATCGCCAGCTTTTAAACTTACATTTACAACAGGGGTATCAGGAGAAAAGTGTGCAAAGCGTATTTTTGCCTGGCCTGCTGGTAAATGAGTATTATCAAGCATAGGTTGTAATTGTAGATGATTATCACTATTTATTGCGGCAAAAGTATAAGTGTGATTTCCCATTATTGGTACTAAAGCTGAAAAGATGGGCGTTTCATTTCCAACAGGAACGATATCTATTCGGTACTTACCTTGTACTAATGTTAAATAAGGACTAAATTGTTTAAATGAAATATTTTTAATTACCTTTTGCCCGTTTACTAAAATGTCAACGGCAGGTGTATTTGAAGCAGAGTGAAAAAATCTTATGTGCGATGGTAAAGCAGCTTCTTGTGAATTTCTTTTTTCGTATGCCTGTACAAGATTCGTAAGCGCATCATAATATTTCATATATAGTTCTACATATTTTTTTGGATTATGAAATTGATAGTAACGAGCGAGCTGTTCGTAACGTGCAGCTTCTTGTCCATATTTTTCGATTTCAGGTTGAGACATAAACATTCCTCCTTTGTCATCATTAAAACTATATGCTTAGCAAGAATGAGGTTATGCGAAAAAATTGTTTTTTAAAGGAGAAAGGTTGAAAATTAATAATAAGTATTTTTTAAGGATAAGATAAGTTTAGGTGAACGAGAGTTATAATTTTCTAGAGGATACAAAAATATATTATCCATATTGGCAGAGGAAGTGTGTATTTCGAAATGAAAAATTTGAGAGCATAACACGTGACATGTCGAAACCATGTCCTGAAACCCTTAGGAAACTAGGGATTTTTTTAATTATGGGCAAATACACATACAAAGTAATAATTGTCCTACATAAATTATAAAGGAAAGGTAGTTTGAAATTAAGGAAAGGAATGAAACCTTGGGATGGGGATATCCCGCAAGGAATTGTAAATGGAGTTATGGACGGTTTTGTGCTTTATACTGTAGGATGAATTGTGATTTTGTAATACTATTGTTTCTATTTATGTTAGCAAGTGACGGTATTAACTGATAAAAGAGCGTCGTGCCGAACTGATTAATGTGGTTAATCGGTTCTTTTTTTATTGTATAAAACGGATGGAGTTGTATGTGAAATATTGATTTCTTTAAAATAATTGCTATGCATTTAGTAGGATTAATTGTCGAGATTTGTTTAAAAATATGCAATATAAAGTAGGAGAACAGGAAGGAGTTTAAAGGGAGTTTCGTCGAAGTTTACACAATGTCGGCATTTGAGGGAAGCTGACATTATGTTAGAAAAACATTTAGTGAAGCGTTAATTTTATATAAGGGAGGGTTATTTGAGCGTATAGATAAGGGTTGGTCTTTAATTTAAGTTCTGAATTTTCTGTTTTTAAAATGATATTTAGCACTCATTTGTATATTTTATAATAGTTTTTTGATAAATTCACTGCTTTCGCAGAGGGTTCTTTTTTATGAAAGAAACGTCAATTTTCTTCATATATATATACAAATTGGAGAAATGGGGGAGCGCTATGCGCGATTACTTAATTAAACCACTTGTTGGTCAGCCGTATCCAATGATTTCACATGGAAAAGGTGTGTATTTGTATGATCAAAACGGAAATAAATATTTTGATGGCTCGTCAGGGGCAATTACGGCAGGTATTGGGCATGGCGTAAAGGAGATTGCGGACGTTATCAAAAAGCAAGCAGAGGAGATTGCTTTCGTTTATAGATCACAGTTTACGAGTGAACCAGCTGAAAAATTAGCGAAGAAATTAAGCGATTTAAGTGTAGGAGATTTGAACTGGAGCTTTTTTGTGAATAGTGGTACGGAAGCAAATGAAACAGCTATGAAAATTGCAATTCAACATTTTCAAGAGCGAGGTATTCAAGGGAAACATAAAATTTTGTCACGATGGATGAGTTATCACGGTATTACGATGGGAGCCTTATCAATGTCTGGGCATCCACTGCGTAGACAACGTTTCGTGTCAATTTTAGAAGATTATCCAACTATTCCAGCTCCATATTGTTTTAGATGTCCGGTACAAAAGGTATATCCAACTTGTCAGCTTGCTTGTGCGACTGAACTAGAAAGATCAATTGAAAGGATTGGGGCAGAACATATTGCGGCTTTTATTGCTGAACCGATTATTGGAGCAGCTGGAGGTGCAGTCGTTCCGCCGAAAGAATATTATAAAGTTATTAAAGACATTTGTAGTCATTACGATATTTTATTTATTGCTGATGAAGTAATGACTGGGCTTGGGCGTACTGGTGCATGGTTTGCGATGGAGCATTGGGGTGTAGAACCGGATATTATGACCCTTGGTAAAGGTTTAGGAGCTGGATACACACCGATGGCAGCGACGGTTGTAAGTGACCGTGTTATGGAGCCAATTTTACGAGGATCGCGTTCTGTTATGAGTGGACATACGTTAAGTGCAAATCCATTATCTGCAGCAACAGCTCTAGCTGTTATTGAATATATGGAGAAACATAATCTACCTGAAAAAACAGCGGAAAAGGGAGAGTATTTAATAAAAGGATTACAGAAAGTTCAGCAACAATCAACAATCATTGCTGATGTGCGTGGAAAAGGATTGCTGATTGGAGTAGAATTGCAACCGTTTATAAAAGCGTCGGAACTTATTTTGGTTGCAGCTAAAAATGGTCTTCTTTTATACCAAGCTGTTTCAGGGCAAGCAGGAAAAGAAGATAGCGCACTGCTTGTAGCACCGCCAATGACAACTACATATTCCGAGTTAGATGAATTACTTTCAATTTTTGCAAAAAGTGTTGAAGAAATGATGCAAAAAGGAGGGCATAGTATCGCATGACAACTATTACGAATACATTCAGTAAATTAAAAGAGATAGAGGAGGTAATTTCTTTATTCCACGATGATATGACATTAATGTTTGGGGGATTTGGGGGGATTGGCTCCCCTCCATCTTTAATACAGGCCATTTTAGAAAAAGGAGTTACAAATTTAAATTTAATTGGAAATGATACAGGATTTCCTGATGTAGGAATCGGTCGTCTCGTTACGAATGAAAGAGTAAAATCATTAATTACTTCTCATATTGGATCAAATCCAAATGCAGGAAGACAGCTAAACGAAGGAAGGTTACAAATTGAGTTTTCTCCTCAAGGAACATTAGCAGAGCGTATTCGCGCTGGTGGTGTAGGACTTGGTGGCGTATTAGTTGATGTAGGTGTTGATACGATTGTAGAAGAGGGAAAACGTACTGTTGAAATGAATGGTAAAACATATTTAGTTGAAACAGCATTAACTGCTGAGGTTGCGATTGTATATGCGAAAAAGGCAGATCCGTTCGGCAACCTTGTGTTTGATAAGAGCGCTCGTAACATGAACCCTCACGTTGCTATGGCCGGGGATATAACGATTGTAGAAGCAGAAGAAATCGTTCCACTGGGAAGTTTAGATCCAGAAGAAATTGTTGTCCCAGGAGTATTTGTAAATTATATCGTACCGTCGGAAGGAGTGAATTGGAAATGGGTATGGGCGTAGAAGTGAGAGATAAGATTGCTAGACGTGCAGCGAAAGAAATACAAAATGGTATGATTGTAAATTTAGGAATTGGTATACCATCGCTTGTACCGAATCATTTGCCTGACGATATAAACGTTATGTTTCATGCAGAAAATGGAATTGTAGGTATGGGACCTACACCAAGCAAAGGAAATGAAGACGAAAATTTATGTAACGCAGCAGGTTTGCCAACTTCTCTTATTACAGGAGCAAGTTATTTTGATAGTTGCACAGCGTTTGGGATGATTCGAAAAGGTTTACTAGATATAACGATTCTTGGTTCATTACAAGTAAGCGAGAATGGTGATTTAGCAAACTGGATTGTTCCAGGAAAACGTGTTCCAGGTATTGGAGGAGCAATGGATTTAGCTCAAAAAGCGAAGCGGGTCGTTGTTGTGATGAATCATGTCGATAAATACGGAAATGCAAAAATTGTTTCGGAGTGTACATTACCATTAACTTCAAAAAAATGCGTAGATTTAATTATTACGGATATGGCAGTAATGGAAGTAACGCAGGATGGACTTATTTTACAAGAATTGATGAGCCCATACACAGTGGAAGATATAAAACAACATACAGAAGCGGATTTTAAAATTGGCTCTAACTTACTAGTAATTGAATGAGGGGAGATGTAATATATGGAGCAATTAAAAAAACAAGTTTGTGATTATATTGAGAGTCATGAAGAAGAAAGCGTAAAATTTTTAAAACGATTAATTCAAGAAAAGAGCGTATCTGGTGATGAAAGTGGTGCGCAGGCAATTGTGATTGAAAAATTACGTGAGCTAGGTTTAGATCTTGATATATGGGAGCCATCATTTTCTAAAATGAAAGATCATCCTTATTTTGTATCACCGCGTACAAGTTTTTCAGATAGCCCGAACATTGTGGCAACCCTTAAAGGAAGCGGCGACGGGAAATCTATGATATTAAATGGGCATATTGATGTCGTACCAGAAGGAGATGTGAATCAGTGGGACTATCATCCTTATAGTGGTGAGAAAATAGGAAATCGTATATATGGTCGTGGAACGACAGATATGAAGGGCGGCAATGTCGCATTAATACTTGCGATGGAAGCAATTATTGAATCTCGTATTGAATTAAAAGGAGATATTTATTTTCAAAGTGTAATAGAAGAAGAAAGCGGCGGAGCAGGAACATTAGCAACTATATTACGAGGATATAAAGCAGATGGTGTTATTATTCCAGAGCCAACAAATATGAAGTTTTTCCCGAAACAACAAGGATCCATGTGGTTTCGTCTACATGTGAAAGGGAAAGCAGCACACGGTGGGACGCGTTATGAAGGAGTAAGTGCAATTGAAAAAAGTATGTTTGTTATAGATCATTTGAGAAAGTTGGAAGAGAAGAGAAATGACCGAATTACAGATCCATTATTTAAAGGAATCCCGATCCCAATTCCAATTAATATTGGGAAAATTGAAGGCGGTAGCTGGCCAAGTTCTGTTCCTGATTCGTTAATTTTAGAAGGAAGATGCGGTATTGCGCCGAATGAGACTATAGAGGCAGCAAAAGAAGAGTTCGAGAATTGGATCGCTGAATTAAATGATGTGGACAATTGGTTTGTTGAAAATCCTGTAGAAGTGGAATGGTTTGGAGCAAGATGGGTTCCAGGTGAACTAGAAGAAAATCATGAGTTAATTACAACGCTTGAACATAACTTTGTTGAAATCGAAGGGAACAAACCGATTATTGAAGCATCACCGTGGGGGACTGATGGAGGTTTATTTACACAAATCGCAGGTGTACCAACGATAGTATTTGGCCCAGGAGAAACGAAAGTAGCGCATTATCCAAACGAATATATAGAAGTTGATAAAATGATAGCTGCCGCGAAAATTATTGCATGTACATTACTAGATTGGTGTGAGGTGAAAAAATGAAATACTATGAATCTTTTAGAGAACAGACAAATGGCTATACAGTAGAAGGCGTGTTGGACTATTTTAATAAACGTATTCGAGTAGACCACTACACAGGAAATATTGAGAGAATCATCCAAACAATTGACGAATTAGCAGAGAAACATTCTTTCACTAAATGTATTGTTAAAGGAAAGGGAGAGCATGTTTCAACATGGCTCTCTTTCGGTTTTTTATTAGAAGCAACAATACCACATTATTTTCAAGGTCACGATGCATACTTCTTCGTGAAATTTAATAATGATGAAAGACGAAATAGTATTCATTGGGCTGAGGAAGATACCATTTTAAGCGGTGTAAAAGCAAAAGAAGTAAAGGAAAAAATAGTTCCGGAAAAATTCCTATTAAGAAAAGCGACAGAAGAGGACGCAGAAGAATTAGCAGCTGTCTTTGGAGAAGTGTTTGAAGTGTATCCAACTCCTTTAAACGAAGCGAGTTATGTAAAACAAACGATGAAAGAAGACGATACAATTTACTATGTGTATGAATTCGAGGGGAAAATAATTAGTACAGCGTCTGCAGAAATGAATATAAAAGAAGGAAATGCAGAATTAACGAATTGTGCGACCTTACCCGAATATCGTAAACATGGGTTTATGAAAAGTTTATTAATTAAGTTAGAAGAAGAACTTCAAGAAAAATCGATTTTCTGTTCTTATACAATTGCTCGATCGCTTTCTTTCGGAATGAATGCAGCCTTTCATCAGTTAGGCTATACGTATACAGGAAGATTGGCGAACAATTGCTACATTTTTGGTAAGCTAGAAGATATGAATATATGGGTAAAAGATTTGTCTAAATAGTACGTTATAAAAATAGAACGGAATCGTCATGCTTATAATCGCACATAGGTATGCCGGAAATTCGGCATAGTATTTGCTGGATTTTCGGCAAGAGGGGGGATGACATTGCTAGCAGTTTCGACACAAGAAGTCATTGAGGCGATTTTGGGCAGTATTGATGAGGCTATACACGCAGTAGATGAAAATGGTATTACAATTTTCTATAATACTGTAGCTGCAAAACACGATGGATCAAAAATTGAAAAAGTGTTAGGTAAACATTTGTTAGAAGCGTTTCCTTCTTTATCTAGGGAAACAAGTACGTTGATGAAAGTATTAGATACAAAAAAGCCAATCGTTCATCAAGTGCAGCATTATCAAAACTTAAATGGGGAAGACATTTGTACAGTAAATACGACGTTACCTATTTTCATAGATGGAAATATTGCTGGAGCTGTTGAAATTGCAAAAGATTATTCCACAGTACAAAAACTTACCGATACAATAGTCGATTTGCAGTCGAAAATAAAGCGGTCATCTAGAAAAAAAGCGGTCAAAAAGGATGTTGCATTTGAGACGATCGTGACGAATGATGCTCGGTTTAAACAGACGAAAGAATTAGCACAAAAAGTAGCCCCAACTGATGCGAATGTTTTAATATATGGGGAAACAGGAACAGGGAAAGAATTATTTGTACAAGCGATTCATGAAGCCTCTAAGCGGAAGAACAAGCCGTTTATTGCACAAAACTGTGCAGCTTTGCCAGAGTCTCTATTAGAAAGTTTATTGTTTGGAACAACGAAAGGTAGTTATACGGGGGCAATTGAACGAGCGGGATTATTTGAACTTGTAGATGGAGGGACATTGTTTTTAGATGAACTGAATTCAATGCCACTCGATTTACAAGCGAAAATGCTACGTGTATTAGAAGATGGTGTTATTCGTCGTATTGGTGATAATAAGACGAGAAAAGTAGATGTTCGCGTTATTACCGCAATGAATCAGCCACCAGAAATATGTTTAAAAGAGAATAAAATTCGCACTGATTTATACTATCGATTAAATGTCTTTTCATTATATATTCCGCCGCTCCGTGAAAGAACGGAGGATGTATTATTGTTAGCGTCTTATTTTTTGAAAGAATATAATAAAAGTTATAAAAAAGGTGTACTTCAAATGGATAAGGAAGCGAAAGAAAGACTACAAGCTTACCAATGGCCTGGAAATGTTCGAGAGTTAAAACATACGATTGAACATGCTGTCATTATTGCAGAAGGGAATACATTAACAGCCAATTGTTTACCGCGTACATTTCGGAAAGAGAGTTTTCCAAAGAAGAAGGGCATATTGCCTCTTAGAGAAGCACTTCATCAAACGGAAAAAAAATTAATAGATCAAGCGTTAATTGAAACAGAAGGGAATATATTACAGGCTGCAAAAATGTTAGGTATCCCTCGTCAGACGCTTCAATATAAACTGAGTAAGTACGACAAAACCGCCGAATAATTGGCGGTTTTTGTGTGTTTGCACCAATAAAAGAGCGTTTACATATATAAAAAGTAATGAATATGATAGTATGTATGGATTTCATACAGTGCTTAAAAATATTTTTTTCGCTTATATAATAGGGTTATCCGTACGTTTACTTATCAATAAAGTAAAGTTGGCATAACTATTGCTTATATAAAGGATGAGCGTATAAAAAGGGGGAATAGCAATGTTACATGATGTATACAAACCAAATCGTCACTGGAAGGATATCGAATTATGGAAAGATGTTACTGAAGAGCAATGGAATGATTGGGTTTGGCAATTAACGAATACGATCAAAACGTTAGATGACTTAAAGAAAGTGATTAACTTAACACCTGATGAAGAAGAGGGCGTTAAAATTTCAACGAAAACGATCCCGTTAAATATTACACCGTACTATGCTTGGTTAATGAATCCTGATGACCCACGCTGTCCGATTCGGATGCAATCTGTACCGATCTCGGAAGAGTTATATAAAACAAAATATGATTTAGAAGATCCGCTTCATGAAGATGAAGATTCACCAGTTCCAGGGTTAACACATCGTTATCCTGACCGCGTACTATTCTTAGTAACGAATCAATGTTCTATGTATTGTCGTTACTGTACACGCCGTCGTTTTAGTGGACAAATTGGAATGGGTGTGCCGAAGAAACAATTAGATGATGCAATTGCTTACATTCGTGAAACACCACAAGTACGAGATGTATTAATCTCTGGTGGTGATGGTCTTCTTATTAACGATAAAATTTTAGAATATGTATTAAAAAATTTACGAGAGATTCCGCATGTTGAGATTATTCGTATCGGAACGAGAGCGCCGGTAGTATTCCCGCAGCGTATTACAGAAAACTTATGTAACATTATTAAAAAATATCATCCAGTATGGTTAAATACACATTTCAATACATCTATTGAAATTACTGAAGAATCGAAAAAAGCATGTGAAATGTTAGCGAATGCTGGTGTTCCAGTCGGAAACCAAGCAGTAATTTTAGCTGGTATTAATGACAGTGTTCCAATTATGAAAAAACTAATGCATGACTTAGTAAAAATCCGTGTACGTCCATATTATATTTATCAATGTGACTTATCTGAAGGTATTGGTCATTTCCGTGCACCAGTTTCTAAAGGTCTTGAAATTATTGAAGGTTTACGCGGACATACGTCTGGTTATGCAGTACCAACATTCGTTGTTGATGCACCAGGAGGAGGCGGTAAAATTGCGCTTCAACCAAACTATTTAATTTCGCAAAGTGCAGATAAAGTTGTACTTCGTAACTTTGAAGGTGTTATTACAACGTATCCAGAGCCAGAAAGCTACATTCCAGGAAGAGCAGAAGGGTACTTTAAAGAAATTTATCCAAACTACGAAGAAAAACGTTCAGATGTTGGTATCGCAGGCCTTATGAGTGATAAGAAATTTAATCTTGTTCCAGACGATTTACAGCGTATGAACCGTCGTAAAGACTATGAGGATAATGAAACGCATGCAACATTAAAAGATAAACGTGATAAGCGCGACCAATTGAAAGATAAAAAATATCAAGCACAAATGGCTAAATTAGAAGAAAACGACAAAAAAACTGAGGGTGATGCAGTATGAATTGTATGTGGTGTGACAGTACAGAAGCAAAAGAAAGCTTAAATACTGTATATTGGGAATTACCAGATGGTACGAAAGCCATTGAAATCCAAGAGACACCATGCATTTCTTGTTCCTCATGTGGTATGGACTATCAATCAGATCAAACAGTGAAAGAAATAGAAGATCAATTGTTTCTAATTTATACGAAAGACTTACCAAAACAACTAACATATGAAGAATTAATGGGAAGACCACGTCTATTAAAAAGAAATTATTTCGACTTTTAACCAGCTTTTATGCTGGTTTTTTTCTTTTTTGCCTTGTATAATGTACCCAAGCTAGAAAGGTAGGGAATATTTTTGAAAAAGACATTTTACCACTATATGATGAAGCATCGTGCAGCTTTATTTAGTAATGAAATATCGAATTTAGCAGAGGCAATGTATGATGATTTAAGTTTTCCGAAGCAATCTGAAGATTACGATGAAATTAGTTCATACTTAGAGCTAAGTGGAATGCTAGAAAGTATGTCTATATTTGATGAAGCGTGGGATTTATACATACAAGATAGATAAAAACTATATGAACTTTTTTCGACATGAAGCTAGTCTATTTGCTAGCTTTTTTACGTTGTAAATAAATTTTCATATGGTGATATTTTTTATTGAAAAAATTTATGAATATACGCTTCTGTGATAAGCGTTTTTATGTAGGTTGCATATACTGTTATCAAAATCACGACGTCAAAAAAAGGAGAGATATAGATGGCAAGGAAAAAGCAACCTAAATATAACGTAGGGGACATAGTCGTGATTACGCTATATGGAACCGTTGGTAAAATCACAAATATGAAGGTTTTAGATGGAGTTTACGTATACGAAGTCAATAATCACGATGGATTTTACGTAGAGCAAACATTGCAGCACGTTACAGAGCAAGATATGAAAAAAGGTGAAACTGAGTGGATTGAATTAAACTATAATTTCACATTTGGTGATCTCGTGCAAGTAACAGGATATGATAAAGATGTTTTCCGTATTGTTGGTTTTCGTACAGAAGTATGGAGATATAAAAATGATGCATGGGAAGATACAATATATGAACTGTCACGAATTACGGATGGTGAATGGTTAGAAGCGGATGAGTCAGATTTAACGTTACTTGCCAATGCTCAAACGGCAAATGCAATTTTGAAGAAAATGAAACAAGATAAAGCAGGTATGAATAAATTAGATTTAGGAAAATTAAAGTCAATTAACAACTCAAAAAAAGTGAGTGTTAAGACAAATCGTCAAGAAATCATTGATGGATTACTTGATATTTATAACGATTACCAATTGTTATTTGATACATTTAAAGATGAAGAATACAAAATTGTTATGGATGTTGTTCATAATTATTTAGTTAAATTGACAGAGAAAAAATAGTTAACTAGAAAGAGAGAATGAATTGAACAACAACATATGCAGTATAAGGTATGCCTACAATTATTAAAAAAATAAAAAGCCATTTAATAAGAGAGTCTGCCCATTGATCTTCATGCATGAACTCTTCTTTTGTTTGTCCTACTTCTTGCTTTACCTCGTATTGATATTCCATAATTATATCCCCCTTTTTGATAGCTTGTACTACCATCGTATGCACCTTGTCCAAAGGATATGACCTATAAAAAAGAAAAACTATTTTTCTAATCTCATATACATATTTTTGAGATTTTTTCATAAAACAGAAATAAAGGAGTGATGCTCATGAAGGAAATTGAAGTCGTAATTGATACGGAAGAGATTGCGGAGTTTTTTTATGAGCAACTAATTGAAAGAGGATACGTCCCAAAACGAGAAGAAATTGAAGATCTCGCAGATATTACATTCGAGTATTTATTAGAGAAATGTATGATTGATGAAGTGTTTGATGAAGAGGGTGAGTGAAAGTAACGACGGGCTTAACTCGTCGTTTTTTACTCTTTACAAACTTGTCACAAATGTAGCCAGCAATACTTGGTATAATTAAAAGAAAATTTTACTCAAGAGGTGAAGGGATGTTCAAAAAAATTATTGATTCTTTATTAGGAAAGAAAAAATATCGTTCGTATTCTAGTAGTGATTATCGCCATAGAGGTCGCTCTTATTCAAGTAGCGATTATAAACGACGTTCATCTGGTTATGGGCATCATCATTATAAAAGAAAACGTAAAAGCCGTAGCTTCTTTTCAAGTAGTTGATGAAATGGCGTCGTATACTAGCTTTATTTGATAGACCACTGCGGAAAAATACAATTGTTGTAGAACGTTATAAAATTGAATCAGTAATTGGAATGGGTAGTTATGGGGTTACATATGTCGTTAATGATTTACAAATAAATAGATATAAAGTCTTAAAACAATTAAGACAAAGTAAACAAAGATATGAGTCTGGTAGAAAATCATTTGAACAAGAGAAAATGATTTTACAAACATTAAATCATCATGCAATTCCTAGTTTATATGATCATTTCGTATGGGAGAAAAAAAGCTTTTTTGTGATGGAATATATGCCTGGTAAAAATTTTGAAGATTATATTTTCTTAGATGGACATGTATATACAGAACGTGAAGTTTTAAAAATTTTATATAAAATATTAGAAATTGTATCAGTGTTTCATAGTAAAGGTATTATTCACCGAGATTTACGCATTCCAAACATATTAATGAAAGAAAACCAAATTAGTATTATTGATTTTGGGTTGGCGAAATTGAAAGGTGAGGGTGATGAACGAGCTACAACGTATGAAGGTGAACAAGCTTTGATGCGAGAAGTTCACTTTCGTAGCGATTTTTATGCGCTTGGTCATTTCTCATTATTTTTATTATATGCAGGCTATGAATCTAATGAAAAACATGAAAACCCATGGTATGACGAATTAACTTTGGAAAATTACAACCGTGAAATGCTGATGCGAATGTTACAAATAAAAACGCCGTACTATGAGAATGTACAAGATTTAAAAAAAGATGTAGCTTTTGCTTTAGAAAGGATGGAGAATCCATGTTTCAAAAGTTTTTAGCAAGCGTTGGTATCGGTAATGCAAAGGTAGATACAGTTCTTGAAAAAGATGAGTATATTGTAGGAGAAGAGATACTCGGGAAGGTTCACATAACTGGAGGTTCCGTCAGCCAACAAATTGAAAGCATTTACTTAACGCTATCAACATCGTATATTCGAGAAGTGGATGATAAAAAAATAACAACAACATATGATTTAGAGCGAGTTCGTTTAACAGAACCTTTTTCTGTTGAGCCGAATGAAAAAAGAGAAATTCCATTTTCATTTAAAATGCCAGTTGAAACACCGCTTACTCTTGGAATGAAAACAGTTTGGGTTCACACAGGCCTTGATATTAAACGTAGTATAGATCCAAGTGATCGTGATTACATTCAAGTGTTGCCAAATGCACTATTAAATAGTGTGTTAGAAAGTGTGAATCAATTAGGTTTTAAAGCGCGTCATATAGAATGTGAAGAATTACCGTATCGATTACGTAAGCAAGTTCCATTTGCACAAGAATTTGAGTTTGTTCCTGTTTCTGGACAGTATTATGGGAAATTAGATGAACTAGAATTATTAATTTTACCAAGTGCTTACGATCGCCTAGAGATTATTATGGAAGTAGACAGAAAATCTCGTGGATTAGCAGGTTTATTTGCAGAAGCACTTGATCTTGATGAGAAAGTGATGCGCTTTACAGTAACGAATGAAGATATTCCAATGATGAAAGAAACAATTAACAATTATATTTTTAAATAAACTATGCATAAAAAAGGAATGGAGAGGAAAACTAAAACAACCGCTCCATTTTTTTGCATAGTGAGGTTATGTATGTGAAACGATATCGACATTTATACTTGTTAAGTTCAACGCTACTCATTTGTTTTGTCGTATTATCACTTTCGTATCATACCGCTTGTATTGAGAAATTTGACAATATAGTCGCGCATTTTATTCGGAGTTTTCGAAACGATTATTTGACAGCCTACTTTACTTGGGTGTCGTTTATCGGTTCCAAAAGAATATATTTTCCGTTACTCATTATTCTTGTAATGTATTTTCTCGTTAGAAAAAAGTTGCTTAGCGCATTACTTCTAACAATTAATTATTATGGATCTCGTTATTTAAACAGTATGCTTAAACTATGGTACGAGCGAGCAAGACCTGATGTGTCGCAGCTTGTTACTGCAACTGGATATAGTTTTCCGAGCGGTCATACGATGAATGCTACTGCTTTTTTAGGATTTATTGCATACGTCACGATTACAGAAGAACGTATTACATTGCATAAAAAATTGTTGATTATTTTTATAGCGAGCTTTGTTGTATTATCTATTTCAGTTAGCCGAATATATCTTGGCGTTCACTATCCATCTGACATATTAGCAGGATGGGCAGCTGGCGGTAGCTGGCTCGTTTTATGCGTAATATTTCATAAAACGTTCATTAAAAAAGAACCTATGTCATAATAGGTTCTTTTTCCATTGGTTCAACATGAATGTGCGCATGATAAATGCCAAACTTTTTCCGAAGCATAGCCTCGATGTTGTCAGTAATACAATGACTTTCTCCAACATCCATACGAGCATCTACCTCAATTGTAATATCAACGTACGTTTGATTCCCGTACATACGAGCGCGAATATCTACGATGTTTTCCACGCCACCAATATGTTCAATCGCATCAGCGTACTCTTCCATCTTATCTGGATCGATTCCATCCGTTAACATATGAGAAGCTTCTACGAAAATCTCCCATGCAGTTTTACAAATAATAAGACCGACAATTAAAGCAGCAATAGGATCTAAAATAGGCATTTGGAACTGCGAACCGACAATACCTACTACTGTACCAATACTTACGAGAGCATCTGATAAATTATCCTTTGCAGCTGCTTCTAATGATTTACTTCTTGTTCGTGCTGCAATCTTTTTCGTATACAAATACACACAGTACATAACGACAGCAGAAAATAAAGCTACCCATGCAGCAAGTACATTAGGTGCTGCTTGTTTCGGATTTAAAAAAGATTGAATGGCACTAATAACAACTTCTAATCCGACCGTTGCCATAATAAAAGAAGCAACAAGTGATGCAATTTGTTCTGCACGCGAATGCCCATATGGATGATCTGGATCACGAGGTTTCCGAGAGATTTTTAGACCAATTAATATCGCTAAAGAAGCACCGATATCGGTTAAGTTATTTAAACCGTCAGCACGTAATGCGCTAGAGAGGGTAATATAACTGATGATAATTTTCATAGAGGATAAAAATATGTAGGCCAAAATGCTGACAATAGCACCTTTATCAGCTTCTTTATGAGAAAGAGTATCCATTTTAATCACTCACCTTTCTACAAGGAATTTCTTTCTATAAATAGAGTATCAAACGAAAGTCGTGTGGGTCTATACAAACATTGTTGACGTTTTATAGCTTTTTAAGAAGTGGATAACAAAGTTTCGTGAAGGAAAAATATGTTGTAAAGTGCAAAGTTAGGGTATGCAAGCGATTTAGATCTATGTATAACCCGGGAAGGAGAAGGGAGTACAAATATGTACACTTCTGACAGCTGATTTGGAAAAAATAAAAAACCCTCTAGAAAATATTTGAAGTGAACCCTGAAAACGGGACACCAATCAAAACACCTAAACCACTTGTTCCCTAAATTCTTTAGGGGATAGGT